>JASEJQ010000020.1 GCA_030016635.1 Thermoanaerobacteraceae bacterium
GCAGCCACGAATTATTAGAGTATCAAGACGAGCGATCAGGTGCATGAATGTTGCTATCATTCGTAGAATACTGCTTTGTACACTAAAATCAATATGAGTGTCAAATGTAGCCGGGGCATCCGGCAAGGACGCCTGCATGGAGGAGTATCCGGCGGAATGCAGGCACGAGTAAAAGGAATTGGATGAAATCCAAAATCCACCTGTGATTGAAGATTCCCCTGTGGAACAGCCACCGATAGAAGAAGAGCCTCCTGCGATTGGAGAGCCGCCGGTGGGGGAGCCTCCGGTAGAGGGAGGGCCTCCTGTAGAGGACCCACCAACAGATGAGCAAACAGTGATAGGACCGCCTGCAGAGCAGTCTCAGAATGATGATCTGCCGGCAGATAATACAGCAATTGAAACCCTATCAGAAAACTTTGGTACAACAAATGGTAATGAATTAGAAGGGGTTCAGGAAGGAGAAAGCGGCCAGGCCGATGCGGGAAACGGACGGCAGAAATTAAACAATGAAAACAATGACCAATCAGAAGAAAGCCATGAGCAGGCAATAATCCAGGCAAATGATACAGTGCCGCCAGTGACAGAATAAAATAGAGGAGAGGGCAGCTTTAGAGCTGCCCTTTTAAGTTATCTTGTCCTTCATGGGTACCTTGACGCCCTTATTTGTAGCAATCCGATGCCCATTTCTATATTGAGTCTTTTGAGATTTTGCCTCTCTACCGTAAAATCTATCTCTTCTCATGGAGAGTTCAGAGGCAAATTCTACCTGTTTACCTCTTATATTAGTAAACTGACTCCTTTTTATAGACAATTTAACCCCTCCTCTTAAGTATATATTATCCATATAGCTGTATTTTATTATTGATTCAAATCTAAGATTCGTGTTTTCATTTTGTAGGATACGCACCCATCATGGATATGATTTTATAAGAAAATAAAAGAAATATGAAGATAAAAAAAGGAAAAGCGTTTTTTCTTTTTCATATAGCACCATGATAACACTTTACTATGATAAAATAATAAACTATAATAGGGACATAAAATCAAGGGGGTAGATGGTATTGTATAAAAAACTTATCTTAATACTTATTGGCATTTTAATTATATCAATGGCATTATCAGGATGCAGCAGCAGTCAGAACACAGGTGCTGTTCAAACGCAAAACTCATCGCAACAATCCACTCAGGCTCAGTCTGACGGTTCACTGGAGAGGGTTAAAAAAGCAGGGAAGATAGTTATAGGGGTTGATGACAACTTCCCGCCCATGGAATACAGGGATGACAAGGGCGAACTCATTGGCTTTGATGTGGACCTTTCCAAGGAGATTGAGAAGGCTCTGGGGGTTAAGATGGAATGGATGCCAACCGATTGGAACGGTGTAATACTGGCATTGAACTCCAAGAAATTTGATATGATTTTATCCAGTATGAGTATGACGGAGGAAAGGGCGAAGTCTGTAAACTTCACCGACCCTTACCTTTATGGCGCTCAAATGATTGTTGTAAGAGGGGATAACAAAGACATAAACGGAAGCAAAGACCTACAAGGGAAGATTGTAGGGGTGCAGCTGGGCAGTACCAGTGAAGAGGCTGCCAGAAAGATAGAGGGTATAAAGGAGATTAAGACATACAGCCAGTATCCGGAGGCTTTTGCTGATCTTACCATCGGCAGGACAGATGCCGTTGTAGTAGACGGTATGGTAGGCGGATATTTCCTCACAAAGAATCCCGGAAATTACCGCATACTTGATGAGGAACTGGTAAAAGAGCCTGTTGGGATAGCCTTCAGGAAAGAGGATGTGGAACTTAGAAATGCAGTAAATGATGTAATAAATGAGCTTAAGGCAAACGGCAAGCTGAAGGAACTTTCTATGAAGTGGTTTGGCGTGGATATGACCAATTAGAGGTGTTTTTAATGGACATGAATTTTATTATTTCAAATTTGCTTCTGCTTTTAAAGGGTGCGGGGATAACAGTACAGCTTACAGTATATGGCGTAGTGATAGGCACCATAATCGGATTTTTTGTAGCAATAGGAAAGATGTCTGGTATAGGCCTGCTAAAACGGCTCTGTTCCTTTTATACCTGGCTCATAAGGGGTACGCCCCTTATGATGCAATTATTCATAATTTATTATGGCTTACCACAGATGGGAATTACATTAGACCCAATGCCGGCTGCGGTGATAGGTTTATCAGTAAATTCAGGGGCTTATTTAGCTGAGATAATAAGGGCAGGCATTGAGTCCATACCAAAGGGGCAGATGGAGGCGGCAAAGGCACTGGGGATGAGCTACGGCCAGGCCATGCGGAGGGTCATTGTGCCTCAGGCATACAGGAGGCTCATCCCTCCAATGGGCAATGAGTTCATTGCTCTTCTTAAAGACTCCTCTCTGGTTTCTACCATTGCAATGGTAGACCTGATGAGGGTAGCCCAGCAGAGATACTCGGTGACACTCAAACCCCTGGAGATATTCAGCATGGCATGTATACTTTATCTTTTAATGACCACCATGTTTACTCTTTTATTTGGGCGTTTAGAGAAAAGACTGTCTGTATATGAATAGGGGTGTTTTTAATGCTTAGAGCGGAAAATATATGTAAATATTTTGGCAGCAATCAGGTCCTGCAGAATGTCTCTATGGAGGTACAGGATGGTGATGTGGTGGTTATTATAGGGCCAAGTGGCTCGGGAAAAAGCACATTCCTAAGATGTCTTTCCCATCTGGAGAGAGTAGACTCAGGAAGGATACTGGTAAATGACAAGGTGATAACCAGGGAAACAAAAAAGATAAATATTTCCTCTGACATTGGTATGGTCTTTCAAAGCTTCAATCTCTTTCCACACATGACAGCCTTGCAGAATGTTATGGAAGGTCCGGTTACTGTTAAAAAAATACCCGTTAAGGAGGCAAGAGAAATCGCTGCAGACCTCCTGAACAAGGTAGGGCTTTCAGACAGGATGGACTATTATCCTTCAAAACTTTCAGGAGGGCAGCAGCAGCGGGTAGCGATAGCAAGGGCACTGGCGATGAATCCAAAGATAATGTTGTTTGATGAACCAACATCAGCCCTTGACCCCGAGCTGGTGGGAGAGGTTTTAAATGTTATGAAGAAACTGGCAAAGGAAGGGATGACCATGGTTGTAGTTACCCATGAGATGGGTTTTGCCAGAGAGGCGGCAGACAGGGTGGTGTTTATGAGCGAAGGTAAGCTTTTAGAGGAAGGTATACCTGAAGAGGTATTCACATCACCTAAGAATTCCAGGACAAGGTCATTTTTATCTTCGGTTTTAAGTCCAACATAAATGGCGTAATGCCATTTTTTTATTATTATGCCTCTTGAATTTTTTCCAGAAAAGGTATATTATAATAATTAAATAAGTGTTTAAGTATCGATGATATGGACATGACCGCGTTTATTAGGGGACCGGTAAATGCAAGATACAATGAGATTAAGTACAAAATTGTTTCCAGTATATAACTTAAATAATTTTTCAAATCAATAAATGAGGGGAAATGAGCATATGGAAAGGTCTGATACATATAATGAGTTAAAAGAAATTAGGACATCAGGAGTTGACGAGTTAAAGCCAGAAATTAAGTCTTTAAAAGGGATATCTGAAATATTTAAAGCATTAAGCGACGACTCACGAAGCAAGATAGTCTATATGCTTTCAAAAAAAGAGCTGTGTGTCGGTGACATAGCATATATTTTAGATATGAACCTTCAGGCGGTCTCCTATCATCTGAGGATGCTTAAATCTCAGGACATAATAAAGAGCAGGCGTGCGGGAAAGATGATATATTACTCTCTCTTTGATGACTACATCTCTAATATTATAGAGCTGGCAGCTCAATACAGACTCGGAGTATAACATTTATAAGGAGGTCTTGATCATGAATTATGCTGAAAAAGTTCTTGGTAAGGCTATAGTCAGGCAGGGCTTAAAATATGTTTCGGGCAATCCTGAGGAGAACCTGCCAAAGATTCTGAGCTTAGGTGAGAAGATAGCCATAAGACAGATAGATAAGGAGAACATACGCAAGATAAAACAATTGATGGAAGACCCAGATAACAACTGGCACAAATTTGCTATAACATTGCTCACCCGTATAGACCCGCACATAAGAGAAAAGACAGCAGGGAATTTCTTTGTAAATGCCTGCCTTCTAGGAAATCCTGCACAGTATAAGTTATCTGAAAAATATGACATAAATGTACCATGGGCAATACTTATCGACCCTACGGCTACCTGCAATTTAAAGTGTGTGGGCTGTTGGGCTGGAGAATACAATCAAAAAGATGCCCTGGATTATGATATCTTAGATAGGGTCATTGGTGAGGCTGAAGAGCTTGGGATATTCTTTACGATATTCTCAGGCGGCGAACCAACAGTAAGGAAAAAGGACCTCATAAAACTGGCTGAGGCCCATCCTGATTCAGTATTCCTCGCCTTTACCAATGGCACACTTATTGATGATGAGTTTATAAAAGAGGTCAAACGGGTTGGTAACCTGGCCTTTGCGGTGAGTGTGGACGGCTTTGAGGAGACTACAGATGCAAGGCGTGGCAACAAGGTGTACCAGAGGGTTATGACTGCAATGGAAAAGATGAGGGATGCAGGGATAATCTTTGGTTTTTCAACGACATACATGAAAGGTAACATAGATGAGGTCTCTTCTGATGAGTATATAGACCTTATGATAGAAAAAGGCTGTATTTTTGGGTGGTACTTTACCTATATACCTATCGGCAGGGATGCTGACCCAACAATGATGGCCACTCCTACTGAAAGAGCAGAGATGTACAAGAGGATAAATGAAATTAGAAATACAAAGCCTATATTTGTGCTGGACTTCTGGAATGATGGTGAATATGCCTATGGATGTATTGCTGGCGGCAGGAGATACCTCCATATAAACGCCAATGGCGATGTAGAGCCCTGTGCCTTTGTGCACTACTCTACATGCAATATAAAGGATACATCACTTTTAGATGCCTTAAAGTCGCCTCTAATGATGGAATACAGGAGGCATCAGCCCTTCAATGAGAACATGCTCAGGCCGTGTCCTCTCATAGATAATCCAGAGGCACTGCAGCATATGGTGCATGCTTCAGGCGCGCACTCCACACAGATGGATGGCCCGGAGGACATAGACGAGTTTTATGAGAAAATCAAGCCTCATTCAGATGCCTGGGCTAAAGAAGCTGAAGAGCTCTGGAAAGAGAGACAAAATGAGAAGTTTGTGGTGAATGAGAGTCAGGAAGAAACTGCTGCAGGGGTTGCGGAGTAGGCCGCATCCCCTTTTATTTATTGTATTTTTATTGTATATGTAGTAATATTATGTTGAAAAATCTTTGGGGGCGATATGATGGGAACAAAGGATACATACGATGACTTATATACCCTGGACGAGGCTCTAAGCTTTAAGAAAAATAAGGTAAGGGAAAATTACAGTGAATACATAAATTCCAGTTTTGTCCAGATGCTTTCACTTTTGCAGTTTGATAAGCACTTTGTAAAGGCAAGCGGTATCTCTGTATGGGATGAGGACGGCAACGAATATTATGATTTCTTGGGGGCTTATGGTGCGCTGAACCTTGGACATAACCCACCTGAAATATGGGATGCAGTAAACAAGGTAAAGGAGATGCCAAACCTGCTGCAGGCTGCAGTAAATAATCTGCCGGGTGCTTTAGCACATAACTTAGCCATGATAACACCCGGAAAGCTCCAACGGAGTTTTTTCTGCAACAGCGGTGCTGAGGCAGTGGAGGGCGCCTTAAAACTTGCTAAGATTGCATCCGGTAAGCACAGGATAATATACTGTGAGAACTCTTTTCACGGGAAATCCGCAGGTGCACTTTCAGTAACCGGGAGGGAAAAGTATCAAAAACCCTTCAGGCCGCTTGTCCCTGACTGTGAGGCCGTTCCTTTCGGAGACCTGGATAGCCTTGAAAAAAAGTTTGAGGAGGGCGGTGTGGCCGCATTCATAGTAGAGCCGGTACAGGGTGAGGGCGGGGTAATCATACCGCCGGAGGGTTACCTGAGTGGTGTAAGAGACCTATGTACCAGATATGAGGTATACTTTATAGCAGATGAGGTACAGACTGGTTTTGGCAGGACAGGTAAGATGTTTGCCTGTGAGCATGAGGGCGTTGAACCGGATATCATGTGTGTAGCCAAGTCTCTTGGTGGTGGTGTTATACCTGTGGGCGCATACATTACCACCGACGATATATGGAAGAAGGCTTATGGAACACAGGAGAAATGCCTGCTCCATACATCTACCTTTGGTGGTAATCAGGTGGCCATGGCAGCCGGTATAGCATCTATTCAGGCTATACTGGAGAAGAATTTGCCACAACAGGCCGAGGAAAAGGGGAAGTATTTTCTTGAGAGGTTAATGGTCTTAAAGGAAAAATCTCCAATGGTTAAGGATATAAGAGGCAAGGGGCTCATGATAGGTATAGAGTTCAATCAGCCGGAGGGCCTTCTGGCAAAGACAGCGGTAGGAAAGCTTGCTTCGGAATACACAGGGTCTCTGGTGGCTGGTGAGCTTCAAAATAAGTATCATATAATTACTGCATATACACTTAACAACCCCAATGTGATAAGACTGGAACCACCGTTGATTGTGACTGAGGAGCAGATAGATAAGGTGGTAGATGCAATGGAGGAGATTTTGACCAGCCAGAAGTCTTTTTTGGGCCTGGCCATGGCTAACTCCAGGACGATTCTGGGCTCATTCTTTAAGTAAAATATTTGGGGGAGAGGGGCTATGTGTGATTTAAAGGATTTATTCATAAACGGGAAGACATATGATGAGTTTATAAATTCACTGGCAGATGATAAAAGAAATAGATTTAAGGATGCAAATATAGAGGTAGAAACATTTGATACAAAAGTAAGGTATGTGCTGGCCTTCTCTGAGGGATGGTGCCCAGACTGCCAGCATAACCTGCCTATATTAAAGGCCATAACAGATAAATTCAGTATTGAACTTAGGATAGTACCTAAGGAAGATAATGAGTCATTCATGGAGGACTTTATAGTGGATGGCCAGGCCCGTATACCAACCCTTGTCTTTATGGACAGCAGCTTCAACGTGGTGGGAAGCTGGATAGAGAGACCGGAAGAAGTAAAGCGGTTATGGAAAGAGGGGCCGCATATCAAGGAAAGATATCTGAATGGTGAGTTTGACAAAGAGATTATAAATGAGATTGTGGATATTTTAAAATGACGGATCAAATTGACAAAAAATAAATTATTTTATAGGTATTGACTAATATTTATACAGGTAATATAATAAATTAAAACAATCTTAAAAGCGTTGAGGGAAAATAGTAAGGTAAAGCTGAGATGTAAAGAGAGCGCGGCCACCGGCTGAAAGCTGCGCCATCGAGGTTGCCCGAACCCATTCCTGAGTTGTAGGCGATGAGTCTTACCGGGGTCCAGCCGTTAAAAATGGAGGAGTATTACCAGAGGGTGTACTCTTTTTTGAGCCGGGCTTTATAGCCAATTAAGGTGGTACCGCGGAATCTAACCTTCCGTCCTTTATAGAGGATGGAGGGTTTTTTAATTATATAAAAATAAAAGGGGAGTTGAATTATGAAAAAGAAAATAGGATTTATCGGATGCGGCAATATTGCTGAGGCAATAATTAAAGGTCTTTTAAATGCCGGCTTTGATACTAATGATATCATCGCTACTAATAAGGAAAAAATTGAAAGGCTGGAATATATAAAAGACAGGTATGGAATAAATGTAACCAGAAATAAGAGTGAGGTTGTAGAAAGGTCGAACATTCTTATTCTTGCGGTAAAGCCAAAAGATGTCCAGGATGCCTTGAAGGATATAAATTTAGAAGACAGGAGTTTGATATCTGTTGCTGCCGGGATAACTACAGCATATATTGAGAGCCAGTTTGATGGCAGGGCTAAGGTCATAAGGGCAATGCCAAATACATCGTCCATGGTTGGGGAATCTGTAACGGCTATCTGCAAAGGGAAATTTGCTGGCGATGACGACCTGAGATACGCCTATGACATATTTTCATCCATTGGAGAGGTTGCAGTGCTTGATGAGGATGACTTTGATGCGGTTACGGGACTATCCGGAAGTGGTCCTGCATATGTGTATTACATGATGGAGGCCCTGGTTGAGGCTGGAGTAAAGAATGGCCTCGATGAGGAGGTCGCCCGCGGCCTGGCCAGGCAGACTATTTTTGGTGCAGCAGTTATGCTGAAAGAGACTGGAGAAGATCCGTCTCAATTGCGTCTAAAGGTTACCTCACCAGGTGGCACAACCATGGCAGGAATCATGGCCCTTGAATCCAGCGGCTTTAAAGAAACTATATACAACGCCGTTTATGAAGCCTCCCGCAGGTCAAAAGAAATGAGGAAAAACATTGGGGCTTGAGCATAGGACTCAGGCCTTATTTTTACTTTTTCCACCATGCTATGCAAATTGATGTAGGGAAGAGATAATATGTATTATTCAATAATAAAACCAGCAAAACATCAAAATGTGGACTTGCAGAATAAACCGGGTAATACTACAATAAGATGTGCAAAAAGACATTACATATACAAAATATAGTGAGGTGGGCTTATGAAATTTACAGAGAATGCCCTTAAGGTACTGAAGAAAAGGTATCTTGCCAAGGATGAAAACGGAAATGTCATAGAGACACCGGAGGAATTGTTTGAAAGAGTAGCCCGTACCATCGCCGAAGTTGACAGGAATTATCCAGGCGGCGATAATGTGGATGACCTGGCAAAAAGGTTTTATGATATGATGACTGAACTTGATTTTATGCCCAATTCTCCCACACTTATGAATGCAGGCAGGCCATTGGGTCAGCTTTCAGCGTGCTTTGTCCTTCCTGTGGGTGATTCAATGGAAGAGATATTTGATGCTATAAAGTATGCCGCCATAATTCATAAAAGCGGAGGAGGGACAGGCTTTTCATTTTCACGACTGAGACCCAAAGGAGCCACAGTCAGGACGACTGGTGGTGTGGCATCCGGCCCTGTGAGTTTTATGAAGGTATTCAATTCTGCTACAGAGGCTGTAAAACAAGGTGGTACACGCCGAGGGGCCAATATGGGCATACTCAGGGTTGACCACCCTGATATCTTAGAGTTTATCCAGTGCAAAAAAGATAACAATGATATTACTAATTTTAATATAAGCGTGGGTATTACTGAGAAGTTTATGGATGCTGTTGAAAAAGATGAGTATTATCCTCTCGTAGACCCACATACAAAAAGGATAGTAAAGACCCTACGGGCAAGGGAAGTATTTGACCTGATAATCGACATGGCCTGGAATAATGGAGAGCCGGGGATTGTGTTCCTTGATAGGATGAATGAAAAAAATCCCACACCTGAGGTTGGTGAGATTGAGTCAACTAATCCATGTGGTGAACAGCCGCTTTTGCCTTATGAGAGCTGCAACCTGGGCTCAATTAATCTCTTAAACATGTTAAAGAAAGTCGAAGAAAGATATGAGGTTGACTATGAAAAGCTGAGGAGAGTTGTTTTTGATGCCGTACACTTCCTGGATAATGTAATAGATGCCAATAACTATCCGCTACCTCAGATAGATGAGATGACAAAGGCTAACAGGAAGATAGGCCTTGGTGTTATGGGCTTTGCTGATATGCTCTATAAAATTGGAATACCATATAACAGTGAGGAAGCACTAAAGATAGCTGGTAAGGTTATGGGGTTTATCGATAAGACATCTAAAGATGCCTCCATAGAACTGGCGAAAAAGAGAGGTGTATTTCCAAACTGGGAAAAAAGCATATATAAAGAGATGAATCTACCGCTTAGAAATGCAACCACTACTACTATAGCTCCTACCGGCACAATCAGTATAATAGCAGGGGTATCCAGTGGGATAGAGCCGGTGTTTGCCCTGGCTTTTGTAAGGAAAGTACTGGATAATGATGAACTTCTGGACGTGAATCCGATTTTCAAAGAGACAGCCGTAAAGAGGGGTTTTTATAGCGAGTCGTTAATGAGGAAGATTTCAACAGCAGGGTCTTTGAAAGACCTGGACGAAGTCCCTGAGGATGTGAAGAATATATTTGTCACAGCCCTGGATATTGATCCATACTGGCACATTTCTATGCAGGCAGAATTTCAGAAACATGTAGATAATGCTGTATCAAAGACAGTAAATTTCAGATATGAAGCAACAAAAGATGATGTAAGGAAGACATATACCCTGGCCTATAAACTGGGATGTAAAGGGGTCACCATATACAGGGACGGCAGCAGGGATACCCAGGTGTTGAATATAGGAAACAGGGATAGTGAGAAAAAGAACGAACCGACAGATGAAGATCAGAAATCTGTTGTGCCGCGGGAAAGACCGCAGATTACAAGAGGCATTACTGAAAAAGTGAGAGTAGGTTGCGGAAATCTATATATAACGGTCAATTATGATGAAAATGGTATATGCGAGGTATTTACAAATGTAGGTAGAGCTGGAGGATGTCCATCACAATCTGAAGCAACGGCAAGGTTGACCTCAATAGCCTTGAGGTCTGGCATAGATGTAAAAGAACTGGTGGGGCAGCTCAAAGGGATTCGTTGCCTTTCCACTATAAGACAGAAGGAAAGGGATAAACGCATTAATGTACTTTCGTGTCCTGATGCCATAGCCAGGGTCATTGAAAAGGTTATGGATATGAAGGATGAAGAGGAAAGCATAGAAGAGGTCAGCATGACATCTGAAGATTGCGATTGCGATGTTGATACTAAAGAGGGATCGGGAATTCATACATCAGTATGCCCTGAGTGTGGCAGTAAGATAGAACATGAGAGTGGATGCGTCATCTGCCCTAACTGTGGCTATTCAAAATGTGGTTAAAAAAATCCGCCGAAGGGCGGATTTTTTTATTTAATTTTTATAAATTTTATGGTATCATATCAAAAAGGACACCATTTGACACATGTTTGAGTTATAATTATATTGAGAATTTTATTTAAAATTTATGGGGCTGATACATAAATGGGGGAGAGAAAGACTCTACTAAATTATTTAATCAGTTTGTTTGGCATTGGCATTGTTACTGCTGATATTATTGCAAAGAGCAGCATAGCTGACACCGATTGGTGGGGGCTTCTGTTTTTCACTGCATTTTTTCTTTTGTTGGAACAGTTTCCCATTTATTTTGGAGATATTAAACTTAGTCTCTCTACTACAGTGATTATAAGTGCATATATGCTTTGGGGTAATGCTCCTGCTTCGGCTCTTGCCACGGTCGGGATATTTATTGCATCGCTAATCGAGGGCAAAGGTTTGATATCTATTGAGAATGCAGGACTATATGCGCTCTCATATTATACCGCTGGGGCAATAATTGATAGCCTTACTGGCAATCTTCTGCCATATCGGTCAGTATACACTTTTTATGTAATCCTTTATGTTTTGATATCCTTTGCTATCAATTATATTGTTCTGTATATATTTTTAATCAATATGAATAAAACTGCATTCAGGGAATATTGGAGAGAGAGCACTTTATGGGAGCTGTTTTCGTACATATTAATCATTCCCTCTGCCATAATCCTGGCCATATTGTATTACGCAGAGGGCATACTTTTTGCTGCTGTTAGTTCTGCCTGCATTCTTATTGTTGAGTATTATTTTTCCCTTTTGAGAAAGCTGTTATATACAAATAGAAAATACACTGCTCTTTATGAAATGGCCGGCCTTATAAACTCCAATCTTGAACTTAAAGAAACATGTGAGATGGTATTAAATACCATCTCAAGCGCCATTAGATATTCATTTGCGGGTATATATTTAAAGAGCAGTGACGGAGTAGAGGCAGAGCTTGCTGCTTCGGTTTTTTATGATGGTTTTGATGAAGTTAAGCCCATAAGGAGCTGTGATGAAGGGATTGTGGGAAAATGCATAACCCTTGGTACTGCTGAATTATATCCAGACATCAGGACTTCAGGAGAATTTAAAACCGATGAACTTGCGAAGTTTTACAGGTGCTGCATTGCTTTACCGTTGAGCTCTACTGATGACACTATCGGATGCATAGTTATATGCCACAAAGATGAAAGGGTATATACTCAGGATGACATGAATATTCTGACAGCACTTGCCAAACAGGCATCTATAGCCATACAAAATGCCAGAAAATTCGAAGAAATTTCCATAAAGGCCATTACAGATTCATTGACTACCGTGTATAACAAGGGTTTTTTAAATATTATTCTTTCCAATATAGTGAAGAGCTGTGAAGGAGAGAAAAGACCAATAAGTCTTATAATGTTCGATATTGACCATTTTAAATACGTAAATGACTCATATGGACATTTGGTGGGTGATGAGGCATTAAAAGAGGTTGCCAGACGTATTAAAGAGAATGTGAGGGAAAACGATATAGTGGCGAGGTTTGGGGGAGAAGAATTTGTTGTCATCTTGCCGGGACTTAAGAGCAATGAAGCCCTTTTGGTGGCAGAAAGGATAAGAAATGCCGTATCGTCAGTACCTATAGCTACCCAGGCTGGTAATATATATCTAACCATCAGCGGTGGCATTGCTGAGTTTCCGTTTACTGCAGAGTCTCCAGAAAAATTGATACAATATGCAGATAGAGCTCTGTATGTAGGTTCAAAAATGGGAGGCAGAAACAGGGTAACTGTATACCAGGTATGAGATATGATGGCATTTGCAAAAATGCAAATTTTAGTCTAGTATAAGAACCAACGGAGCATGACGTGCAACATAAAATGCAGTCTTAAAGTGAGCCCATGATACTCTTAATGAGAGGCAAGTGCATCTGGGGCATCTGGCATGGACACCAGATGGGGGGCGTACCCGTCGGAATGAAGCCACGAGTGGAATAGGGACATTTCTCATCTGCGTAGCCCCCCATCGAAGTAGAGGAGTGTCCCTTGACCTTGCTGTATCAAGACGAGCGCCCAGGTGCATAGATGTTGCTGGCACGCTGATAGGGACTTTATGCATCAGAATTAAATTTGTACTTTATTACATAAATCAGGATAAAATTATAAAATGAAGGAAAAATTAATAATAAAAGAGGATATTTTGATTTTTTATAGAATATCTATATTAACACCTAAGGGACAAGGGGGATGATGTATATGAAAGATTATAAACCAACATCCATAAGAAATGTAGGAATATATGCTCATGGAGGGGCAGGCAAGACCACATTGTCTGAAGGATTGCTTTATGAAGCTAAGGCAATCGATAGGATGGGCAAGGTTAGTGAAGGCAATACTACAATGGACTACGACCCTGAAGAGATTCAAAGGCAGGTTTCCATATCCTGTTCTGTAGCACCACTGGAGTGGAGGGATACCAGGATTAATCTGATAGATACCCCTGGTTACTTTGACTTTGAGGGTGATGTAGTAGCAAGCCTCAGGGCTGTTGATTTTGGTGTGGTAGTAGTGTGTGCCGCATCTGGAGTTGAGGTAGGGACAGAAAAGGTATGGGCACACCTGAATAAGGCAAATCTCCCCAGGGCTATCTTTGTTAATAAGATGGACAGGGAGAATGCCAGCTTTGATAAGACATTAAATCAGCTTAAAGAAACCTTTGGGAACAGTATAATACCACTGATGCTTCCCATAGGGAGTGAAAATAGCTTTAAAGGTTATGTCGATGTGCTGAATATGAAAGCGTTTATTCGGGATGGCGGCAAAATGGTTGAGGCAGCTATACCCCCGGATATGGCTGCTGCTGTTGATTCGGCCAGGGAAGGGCTTATAGAGGCTATTGCAGGTACCAGTGAAGAGCTGATGGAAAAGTATTTTGGAGGGGAAGAACTTTCGGCTGATGAGCTTAGAGCCGGTCTTAAGATGGCAGTACTCAACAGTGAAGTAATCCCGGTACTGGCCGGAGCTGCCCAGCAGTGCATTGGTACAGAGGCCCTATTAAATTTCCTGGTAGATTATGCTCCTTCTCCTGCTGACAGGGGACAGGTAAAGGGAGTCAATCCATCGAACAATGAGGTATTGGTTAGAGAACCCAAAGAGAGCGCCCCATTTTCTGCATTTGTCTTTAAGACAATAGCAGACCCATTTGTCGGCAGACTCTCTATATTCAGGGTGCTTTCCGGTACTGTTTCCAGCGATACCAGTGCATATAATCCGAATAAAGATACAGTGGAAAAACTGGGACAGCTCTATTTGATTAAGGGCAAGAAGCAGATTGCTGTAGATAAACTGATTGCTGGAGACATTGGTGCTGTTTCCAAACTGGTTGCAACATCCACTTCCGATACTTTATGTGATATTAACAACAGGATTAAATATCATCCAATTGAGTTTCCAGAACCATCCCTTGAGCTGGCTATTGAGCCAAAGTCAAAGGGGGATGAGGAAAAGATTAATTCTGGCCTGGCCAGGCTTACAGAAGAGGATCCCACATTTGTAGTAGAACGAAATAATGAGACAGGCCAGACCATCATAAAAGGAATGGGAGAACTCCACATTGAGGTCATAGCTAAGAAACTCATGAACAAATTTGGGGTGGACTGCGTACTGACACAGCCCAAGATTCCATACAGGGAGACCATAAAAGGCAAAGCCCACGTTGAGGGCAAGCACAAAAAGCAGACAGGCGGGCATGGTCAGTATGGGCATGTGTGGATTGATTTTGAACCAACAACAGAAGGAGATTTTATATTTGAAGAACAGATATTTGGCGGATCTGTTCCCAAACAGTATATACCTGCTGTGGAAAAGGGATTAAGAGAATGCATTAAGGAAGGTGTATTGGCAGGATATCCTGTGGTCAATATGAAAGCAATCCTGGTAGACGGCTCCTATCATCCAGTAGACTCATCAGAAATGTCATTTAAAATAGCTGCTTCACTGGCTTTTAAGAAGGGCATGGAGCAGGCCAATCCGGTACTTCTGGAACCTATCATGCATGTAGAGGTGCAGGTTCCAGAAGAATACATGGGAGAGATAATTGGCGACCTCAACAGGAGGCGTGGCAGGATACTCGGCATGGAACCGAAAGATGGTTATCAGCTTGTTATCGCTGAAGTTCCACAGGCAGAGATGTATAAATACGGGGCAGATCTCAGGTCATTTACCCAAGCAAGAGGCTCCTTCAAGATGTGGTTTGAGAGGTATGAGGAAGTACCGGCTCATATAGCTGAGAAGATTATAGAAGAGTCAAAGAAAGAAAAGGAAGAGGATAAGTAGGTATTGACAAAATTAAGCTGGAATGTTAATATATCTCAACAAAGAATATATAAAATGCTATGAAGGGGAAAGTATGAACTTACTGGCATACAGAGAGTTGACCCACGGCTGAGAGGTCAGCTGCCGTGTGGTTTAGAACCCACCCTGGAGCTGGGAGTGATGAGCTCTTCCGGATATCCGTTATCTATTTGAGTGGGCCTTGCGCCAATAAGGGTGGTACCGCGGAACCTTCCGTCCCTGTTAAGGGATTGGAAGGTTTTTTAATGCGTCCTTGCCTGTTGAGCCAAACCGTAGGCATGGACGCCGCATGGAGGCGTACCCGGCAGAATGCAGACACGAAATACGTCCAATTTATAACAGCAAGATAGAAAGGAAGGTTATTATGGCAGATGAAAATCAATTTGTGAAAGAAATTACACCTATGGATGAGGACTTTTCACAGTGGTATATTGATACAATACTAAAGGCAGAGATGGCAGATTATTCTACTGTAAGGGGATGCATCGTGTTCAGGCCCTATGGTTATGCTATATGGGAAAATATGCAGCATCTCTTGGATAAGAGGTTTAAGGAAACAGGACATAAAAATGCCTATTTCCCGCTCTTTATTCCAGAGTCATTACTCCAGAAGGAAGCTGAACATGTGGAAGGTTTTGCTCCTGAGGTAGCCTGGGTTACCCACGGGGGCAGCGATGAGCTGGCGGAGAGGCTTGCTGTAAGGCCTACATCCGAGACGATAATATGCAGTATGTATTCAAAATGGATAAAATCCTGGAGAGACCTGCCTGTCCTGATCAATCAGTGGGCAAATGTGGTCCGCTGGGAAAAGAGCACCAGGCCGTTTTTGAGGACCTCAGAATTTCTGTGGCAGGAAGGACATACTGCCCACAGGACAGAAGAGGATGCCGAGGAAGAGACGCTGAAGATGCTTGAGGTTTACAGGGATTTTGTGGAGACAGAGCTGGCTATACCTGTAATAAAAGGCAGAAAAACTGAAAATGAAAAGTTTGCCGGAGCATTGAGGACCTATACCATTGAAGCCCTGATGAAGGATGGCAAGGCACTGCAGGCCGGTACCTCCCATAATCTTGGTCAGCATTTTGCAAGGGTATTTGATATACAGTTCCTGGATACTGATGGACAATTGAAATACGTATGGCAAACATCGTGGGGCGTATCTACGAGGTTGATTGGAGCACTGATCATGACCCACGGCGATAATAGGGGATTAAAACTGCCGCCCAGGGTAGCTCCCATACAGGCAATAATAATACCTATACCGGGTCAGGACAGCGAAAGCGTGTACGCGAGGGCAAAAAAACTTGCAGGCAGCCTGAAGGATAGATACAGGGTGGAACTGGATATGAGCGATGAAAAGACCCCTGGCTGGAAGTTCAATGAATATGAGATGAAGGGTGTGCCTTTGAGGATTGAGATTGGACCGAGGGATGTAAAGAATAATCAGGTTGTACTGGTCAGGAGAGATACAGGAGAGAAAATGATTGTATCTCAGGATGATTTGAGCACGAAAATTGGAGAACTGTTAGAAGATATACAGAGAAATATGTTCGCACAGGCAAAAACCTTTGTTGAGAAAAATACTAGTGTTGCAAAAAGTTTCGATGAGTTCCAGAATGCAATAGAGAGTAAGAGAGGCTTTGTAAAGGCCAACTGGTGCGGAAGTTCTGAATGTGAGCTTGCAATAAAGGAAAAGACCATGGCAACCATCAGGTGTATACCTTTTGAAGATAATGAGCCAGATGGTGAATGTGTACACTGTGGCGGGAAGGCTTCAAAAAAGGTTATTTTTGCGAGGTCATATTAATATGAATATGTCGGATATAGTTCCGTGGCCTTTAAAAGATGTTTCAAAGAATATGGGCGACGAGACGAGCAGATTGATGATAAGAGCGGGTATAACAAGGAAAATAAATGCATATAACCTGCTCTATATGCCTCTGGGTATTATGGCAATGGATAAACTCATTGATAGGATACTTAAAGGGTATGGCAGTATATATGAGATAGTCCATGATGATCTTGATGATAAAGGATGGAAAGCACTTTTCAGACTTTTAAAGGACGAAATTAGCGCAAGACAGATGGCATTTTATGCACACATGGGTACCAAACTGGAGGTATATTTTCAGGAGGGAAAATTTGCAAAGGTCTATATACCTGAGTTTCTCCGGAAATATATAAAAAATGTAACTGGTACATCTGCTTATGCTGCGATAAATGAGTCTGGTAATAAGAGATTTCTCTACTGCCAGGAATGTGGTGCACTTTATCAACCCGATATATTGGAGATTAAGATGGATTTGGGGACACCGCAATCGGTCTCTGATATAATGGAGGTTTATACTCCAGGCGCGGTAACTATAGATAAACTCTGCAAATGCCTGGATATTGCACCTCAAATGACGGTAAAGACCATGATATATGAGATAGAAAAACAGGGCAAAAAGGATTACTATGCCGTAATCGTAAGAGGGGACAGGACAATATCTTCTGAGAAGCTCAGGAAATATTTTGAGGCTGATAGTGTTGGCCTGGCCGATGAATCAATTGTAGGATCTATAACCGGTTCACCTCCTGGGTTCTGCGGCCCTGTGGGGATAAAGGCCAAAATATATGCTGATATGGAAATAAGCTATATGGATGAAACGGTTGCAGGCGCAAATAAGCTGGATACTCATGTGGTGGGTTGCACTCCAGGAAGAGATTTTCAGGTAGAAAAATATCTGGATTTAAGATGTGGTGTTGAGGGTGACCCTTGCCCGCAATGCGGTGCCAGTTTAAAAACAGTCAAAGGGAATATCGCAATAGAGGGATATAAATCTGCAGAGGGCATATCCAGGTGGATTTATTCCATAGGACAGCTTTTGACAGCCATTATCAGAAATGAGATGGATGATAACGGGATTAAATGGCCGGATGATTTATCTCCCTTTGATGCTGCTGTTGAAGTGACTTCACCTAAAAATGAGATGCTCTGCAATGAGGCCAGAAGCATCACTGAGCGTTACAGCCATGAGTTTAATATTCTTTATGATGATAGAGATCTGGGACTTAAAACACGTCTATCAGACATGGACCTTCTTGGCATTCCCTGGACAATAATAGTATCCGGCAGTTCTCTGGAGAAGGGTACATATGAACTCAGGAAAAATGGCGGAGAACCTGTAGAGGTTGAAAAAGAGAAAATCGCTGAAATTTTAAAACTCAATTAAATAATTGAATATAAACCACCCAAAATACACAGAATAAATGTGTAGGAGGGTGGTTTATATGTCTACTATTACTGTTAACCTTGGTGATTTCAATCCAATAATGGATGGTGTCAAGGTAAAAAGGGTTATTGAAAATGCTTCTGACGAGGACGAGATTGTCATAAATATTAATAGCAATGACGCCGTTGGTGCATATAACATTTACAGTATTTTGGAAAATGGTGGCTATGAGTTTCTTCCCAAAGCAACCGATAACGGCAAGACCTATACCATCATAGCCCATAAAAGGAGGGTCTCAGATGCCGAAACAAACGGATTTGAGTAGGAAGAACAAGACAAGCGTAACCCCGGAAAATGCATTTGGCGAATTTGTACCTACCTTTCATAAGTGGACAGCGCCCAACGTGATGAGGCAGCGGGCAAAATATATGAAAGAGATTTCTATGGAAAAAAATCCAGGAGCGGATGCAGATGATCAAGCGTAGGAAAACCTACGCTTTTATGTGATTTTGTGAGATATCATGAGGTTATGAATCATAATCTGGCAAATACAGGTTTTGTTTGCTGATTAAAAACTTTACATATAATAAATGGTGGTTTAGACTAAAATTGAAAGTCAAAGAAAGTCAAAGGCAGTAAAGAGGTGAAAGAATGGCTAAGCTGAGCGATATGATAGAGAACTTCATTAAACAAATGCTTGAGGAAAACGACAATAACTATATTATAATTCAGCGTAATGAGCTGGCTAACTATTTCAGATGTGCACCGTCGCAGATTAACTATGTCCTTGAGACCCGTTTTACCTATGAAAGGGGTTATTATATAGAGAGTAAGAGGGGCGGTGGAGGATATGTAAGGATATTTAAGGCTGGTGTGGACGAAGACCACTATCTATCCCAGATGTTATCCCGGAAAATGGGTGACAGCATGGGACAGCAGGTTGCATATGCATATATAGATGGCCTTCTTGAGCAGAACATACTTGATGAAAAGACGCATAATATACTAAAAAACATCGTTAGCGATAAGACCTTAAATATTCAGTTGCCACTGCGGGATGAGGTCAGAGCAAATATAGTAAAATCTATTTTCCTGACATTAATTAAATTCTGCCATGAGTAGGAGGTATGGGTATGCTGTGTGAGAGGTGCGGAAAAAATCCTGCGACTGTGCATTATACACAGATTGTCAATGGTGTAAAGTCTGAGCTGCATTTATGCTCTGAGTGCGCCAGAGAGATAGGTGCATCAATTGGTGATAGTTTCCATGGGATGATGCATGGTTTTACTCCAATGTTTTTTAACAATAACTTCTTTACTGAGCCTTTTGGACTGGGTAATTTTCTATCTGGATTTATGGATTGGGGTATGACTCCGGAATTGGATGAACAGGACTTAAAATGCGATTACTGCGGTATGCTCTATTCCCAATTTAAAAAGACCGGTTTTCTGGGATGCCCGAAGTGCTATGCTACATTCAGAGATAGGCTCAATCCGCTGGTAAAGAGGATTCACGGCAGCAATAACCACGTTGGAAAGGTCCCGCGTAGAAAAGGCGGCAACCTTCGCCTTAAAAAAGAGATAGAGGACCTGAAAGCCCAGCTGGATGCGGCAATAAAGAGAGAAGAGTTTGAAAAGGCTGCGGAGCTCCGGGACAGGATAAAAGATTTGGAAAAGAAATTGAATGGATAGGGGTGTAAGACATGAGCTGGTTTGAAGATAAGGGGTCCGATGGCGATGTGGTGATAAGCAGCCGAATAAGACTTGCCAGAAATTTTGAAGATTTGCCGTTTCCTGATATAATGAGTATAGAACAAGCACGGATGGCAATCAAAAGATGCAGAGAAGCCCTGCTTGATAATAATTCTGCCCTTTCTCCGCATTTGGATTTTATTGATTTAAATACTATGAATGACATTGAACGACAGGCATTGGTTGAAAAACATTTGATGAGCCCCGATCTGGCTAAGGATTATGGGAAAGGCGCTTTGATCTTAAAAAAAGACTATTCAATCTCTATTATGATAAATGAAGAAGACCATATAAGGATTCAATGCTTTTCTGCCGGGCTAAACCTGGAAGAGACCTGGGATACGGCGGATAAGATTGACGACCTTCTGGAGGAGAATGTATCATATGCCTTTGATGAGGAGCTTGGATATATAACCTCCTGCCCGACCAATGTGGGAACCGGCATGAGGGTCTCGGTGATGATGCACCTCCCGGCTTTAGTTAAAACAGGCAATATGAATAACGTGATAGAAAACATAACCAAACTGGGAGTAACCGTCAGAGGTATATATGGAGAAGGTACGCAGGCATTAGGCGATATTTTTCAGATTTCAAATCAGGTAACTATCGGAAGGTCTGAGAGGGATATAATTGGAAATATAAAGGGCCTGGCCACAGAACTGGTGAATGCAGAACGGTCTACCAGGGAGGCGCTTTTACAAAGCTCCAGGGTTCAAATAGAGGATATGGTCTGGCGAGCATATGGGCTTTTGACCAATGCCCGGGTACTTACCTCCGATGAGGCTTTAAGGCTTCTTTCGGATGTCAGGATGGGAGTCAACATGGGCATAGTAGATATACCTGTAACAGTTTTAAATAAGCTCTTGATAATGACCAGGCCAGCCAACCTGCAGCTTATGTATAGCAGCGAGATAGAGCCTTATGAAAGAGACTTTAAGAGGGCAGAATATGTAAAAGAGATTTTGAAAAAGCGAAATGGAGGTGTATAAATTATGATGTTTGGAGGGAGATTTACAGAAAGGGCACAGAGGGTATTGATACTGGCCAACGAAGAGGCTAAGGCATTAAATCACAATTATGTAGGGACAGAGCATATTCTCCTTGGCCTTTTAAAGGAAAATGAAGGCGTTGCTGCCCAAGCTCTTCATAATCTTGGTGTGCAGTTTGACGAGATAAGAAAGAGGATAGAAAGTTTAATCGGCAAAGGCACCATGCCGGTAGATGTAATTGGCTATACCCCAAGGGCAAAAAGAGTACTGGAGCTCAGCTTTGTGGAGGCAAGGAGGTTGGGCCATAATTATGTAGGGACAGAGCATATTCTGCTTGGCCTTCTAAGAGAAGGTGAGGGTGTGGCAGCCAGGGTCTTGATGGAGATGTCAGTAGACCTTAACCGCGCAAGGGACGAGGTTATGAAGCTGCTTTCACAGGAGCCGGGAAGTACAGTGAAACAGGGCAGGGCTTACAGCAATACGCCCAATGTGAATCAGTATGGGAGAGACCTTACTGAAATGGCGAGAGACGGAAAGCTGGACCCTGTGATCGGCAGGCAGAAAGAGATAGAGAGGGTAATCCAGGTGCTTTCAAGGAGGACCAAAAATAACCCATGTCTTATTGGCGATCCTGGTGTGGGAAAGACTGCTATAGTGGAAGGCCTGGCCCAGCAGATAGTGGCAGGAAATGTTCCTGAGATTTTAAAGGATAAAAGAGTGGTAACCTTAGACCTTTCTGCCATGGTGGCAGGTGCCAAGTACAGGGGTGAATTCGAGGAAAGGCTGAAAAACGTAGTTAATGAGGTTATTAAATCACAGAATGTGATATTATTTATAGATGAAATGCATACGATTATAGGAGCCGGTGCAGCAGAAGGAGCTATAGATGCTTCTAATATATTAAAGCCAGCGTTGGCCCGTGGTGAGATACAGGTGGTAGGCGCCACGACCGTTGACGAATACAGAAAGTATGTGGAAAAAGATGCAGCTTTGGAGCGCAGATTCCAGCCAATAATGGTAGAAGAACCTACAGTGGAAGAAACTATAGAAATATTGAAAGGCCTCAGGGACAGATATGAGGCGCACCACAGGGTGAAGATAACCGATGGTGCACTGGAGGCCGCTGCAAAACTTTCATCAAGGTATATAACTGACAGATTCCTTCCTGATAAAGCAATAGACCTTATCGACGAGGCAGCCTCCAGGGCAAGACTTCAGACTTATGTTGCTCCACCGGAAATCAAGCAACTGGAAGAAAAGCTAAGTGACCTGGAAAAAGAAAAAGAGGCCGCCATAAGCGCTCAGGAGTTTGAAAAGGCAGCAAGGATTAGAGATGAGGAGCAGAAAGTAAAGCAGGAAATTGAAGAGATGAAGAAAAAATGGGAGACAAAAAACATGTCTGAGGATAAATGTGTATCTGAAGAGGATATAGCGTATATTGTCTCCAGCTGGACGGGAATACCAGTAAAGAGTCTGACGCAGGAGGAATCCGAAAGACTATTAAATCTTGAAAAGATACTTCACGAAAGGGTAATAGGCCAGGATGAAGCGGTGGATGCTGTAGCCCGTGCCATCAGGCGTGCAAGGGTAGGCTTGAAAGACCCAAAGAGGCCAATTGGTTCATTCATATTCTTGGGACCTACCGGGGTGGGCAAGACCGAATTGGCCAAGGCACTGGCAGAATCTATGTTTGGTGATGAAAATTCGATCATCAGGCTTGATATGTCAGAGTATATGGAAAGATTCAGTGTTTCCAGGCTTATAGGTTCGCCTCCAGGTTATGTGGGATATGAAGAGGGCGGACAGCTTACAGAAAAGGTTAGACGCAAACCCTATTCAGTGGTTCTATTTGATGAGATTGAAAAGGCTCATCCCGATGTGTTTAATATGCTGTTGCAGATCCTGGACGATGGAAGGCTTACCGATGGCCAGGGCAGGGTTGTAGACTTTAAAAATACAATAATTATAATGACATCCAATGTTGGTGCTGAAACCATCAAAAAGCAGGAAACTATTGGATTTTCAATAAAAGAAGAACAGGGCATCAGCGACTATGAAAAAATGAAGGAAAAGGTCCTGGAGGAGCTCAGAAGGACATTCAGGCCGGAGTTTTTAAACAGGGTTGACGATGTGATTGTATTCCGCCAGCTTACCATGGATGATCTCAAGAAGATAGTAGACTTGATGCTAAAGGATGTAGGCAAGAGGATTCAGCAAAACAACATCAACATGGAGTTTACTCCAGAGGCCAAAGAGTACCTGGCAAAAGAAGGATTTGACCCTACCTATGGGGCCAGACCGCTTAAGAGGGCCATACAAAAGCATGTAGAAGATGCTCTATCCGAGCTTATGCTCAAAGGTGAGGTAAAATCAGGGGATACTGTCCTGGCAACTATTGAAAATGATAAATTGGCGTTCAAAAACAAGCAGAAACTGAATGTATAGTTTTAAGGGCCCTTCAGGTAGTCCTGAAGGGCCTGAGATTTAAGGGGGATAGCTATGGCTAAAGACAAAACTGCATACGTATGTATAGAATGCGGCTACCGCTCTTCCAAATGGATGGGACGCTGCCCTGCCTGCAATAGCTGGAACACAATGATAGAAGAAATAAAAGAAGATGAAAAAAAATCATCTACAAGACCAAAGCTGAAAGAGAATGAGCTTCCTGTATCTCTGGATAATATTGAATCATTGCCTGAGGAGAGGACAAAGACGGGAATAAATGAATTTGACAGAGTGCTGGGAGGGGGATTTGTTAAAGGTTCTCTTGTACTGATAGGTGGGGATCCGGGCATTGGCAAATCCACATTGATTCTCCAGGCGGCTATAAATCTGGCATCCAGTGGATATAAGGTACTGTATGTATCTGGAGAAGAGTCAATTAATCAGATAAAGATGAGGGCTAAGAGGATAGGCAGACAGGATAAAAATCTTTTTGTAGCTTCAGAGACCCAATTTGCCAGGATAGAGGATATGATAGGATATGCAGCGCCGGCATTTCTTGTCATAGATTCTATACAGACCATGTATGACTCTGAGATAAATACATCTGCCGGGAGTGTAAGCCAGATAAAACTGGTTACTTCCAGGCTTATGGATATAAGCAAAATTAATGGTATTACCACCATGGTGATTGGTCATGTAACAAAAGAGGGGATATTGGCAGGCCCAAGGGTCTTGGAACACATGGTGGATACTGTCCTGTACTTTGAAGGTGACAGGTCGGGAAGCTACAGGGTAATAAGGGCAGCGAAAAATCGATTCGGGTCTACCAACGAGGTTGGGCTTTTCGAAATGAGTGAGAGTGGCCTAATATCTATCAATAATCCGTCAGAAATA
Source organism: Thermoanaerobacteraceae bacterium (assembly GCA_030016635.1). GTDB lineage: Bacteria > Bacillota > Thermoanaerobacteria > Thermoanaerobacterales > UBA4877 > JASEJQ01. The sequence goes on from JASEJQ010000020.1 coordinate 24,537, forward strand.
CTTCTCGGGCAGAGGAATGACTCTCCAGGGTCTGTCATAAGCTGTGCCATGGAAGGGACAAGGCCGCTTTTGGTAGAAATACAAGCACTGGTCACACCCACTATTTTCGGAATGCCAAGGAGGATGGTAAACGACCTTGACTACAACCGGTTTTTAATGGTGACTGCAGTCCTTGAAAAACAGGTTGGTTTAAAGATGCAGGGCCAGGATATATATGCCAATGCAGTTGGAGGGCTGAAGCTTACCGAACCGGCACAGGATTTGAGTATGGCTTTGGCTATAGCATCCAGTTATAAAGAAAGACCGGTAAACCCGTATACCATGGCTATCGGTGAAATCGGACTTACCGGTGAGATACGCAGCATCAGCAATATTGAGAACAGAATAAGAGAAGCTATGAGGAGTGGTCTTAAAAAAATTATAATACCATACGCTAATAAAAACAGGATAAAATCGATAGAGGGAATTGAAATATTTGGCGCCAGAATGTTAAGTGAGGCATTAAAGTTTGCTTTTAAAGAGAATTAAAGCATGTTGTATGTTCCAAGAGTGGTTAGCTTGTCATATTCCTCCAGCATATTGTCATAAAGATTAATATTCAATAAGTTGCACAGGGCAGCAAGATAAAAAAGGTGATTTTGCAGCTCTTGATTTATTATTTCTTTGCATTCATCGCATAGTTCTCCGCTTAAATGGGAATTGGTGAAACGTGAAACTTCGTTTATATCTATATCAGCCGGTATTTCCTGTTTTTGAGCCTCTATTTTAATGCACCCGCATACAGTAACAGCCTTGGCTATTGCTCTGTTTATCCTTGCATCTGTTTCCTGAAGTTTTGTAAGTACATCAAGTATGCTCTTATGCCTGAAAAGAACCTCATTTACAGTATTCTGGAAATCGTCTACGATTATGTCTTTCATAATGTCCCTCCTTGTAAGACCTATTAATGCTATTATATTTTTTATATGTCACTGTGTCAATAAGGGCTGTTATAAAGCGACAGTAGTTATTATAATTTTAAGCATCAATAAATATTCAATTAAAAAAATGGTAAAACATAGAGGGAATATCCAAAATAAATATTTTTTTTACTATGAACTGTTATAAAAATTTGGTATAATGAAAATAATAGGATTGGAGGTGATATATTTGCTCAAAAGGATGATTAGAGTTATATTGTTTTTGATTGGTCTGGGCATAGGTTATGAAATTTCATTGGGACTTCTCTGGCTGTTTTATTTTCAGAATTTCTTTACGTTTACTTTAACAAATAATCAACAGTTGTTCTTTATAGGACTTATAATGCTGGGGTGCGGTGTGGCCTTATATCTTTTATCACCGAGGATTATAAAATGGTTAGTGGATATGGCAGAGTGGATGGATGCTTCACTTCAGAAGATTCCTACAAACGAGATTTTAGTAAGTATAATGGGACTCATAATTGGCCTTATAATTGCCAATCTAGCAAGCACTCCATTCAGGATGCTGCCCGTGATAGGAATAATAATTACCGTTATATTAAATATTGTCCTCGGATATCTGGGTGTCATCGTAGCAATTCATAAAAAGGAAGAACTTGCCGGAATGTTTTCATTCCTTAAAAAAATAGGCAGTAAGGATAAAAATAAACCGGAAGATAGAATCCAGCCCAAAGTGCTGGATACCAGCGTTATAATAGATGGCAGGATTCTGGATATATGCAAAACAGGGTTTATTGAAGGCAATATTATAATACCTGGTTTTGTGCTGGAGGAGCTCAGACATATTGCAGATTCATCGGATACCTTGAAAAGGAACAGAGGCAGGCGTGGGTTGGACATATTGAATAAGATGCAGAAGGAACTGGATGTCAGGGTAGAAATAAATGAAAGAGATTTCCCTGAGATTGCAGAGGTAGATCTTAAGATTTTGAAACTTGCCCAGGTAATCGGCGGCAAGGTAGTGACCAACGACTACAATCTCAATAAGGTTGCGGAATTTCAGGGGGTCAGTGTGCTGAATATCAATGAACTTTCCAATGCCGTAAAACCAGTAGTATTGCCAGGTGAAGAAATGATAGTGCAGATAATAAAGGATGGTAAGGAGACCGGCCAGGGTGTGGCATATCTAGACGACGGGACTATGATTGTGGTTGATGGTGGTAAAAAATTTATCGGTGATACCCTTGAAGTAGTGGTGACCAGTGTGCTCCAAACTGCTGCCGGTAGGATGATATTTGCCAAACCCAGAGCAAACTTACAGGAGAGGGCCATATGAGCATTTGAATTAGATTCGACTGCAATAACTTATTAAGCATGGCATATAACATCTAAAGGCGTCCTTGAAGTGAATCCGTGATACTCTTGATGATTGGCAAATGTAGCCGGGGCATCCGGCATGGACGCCGGATGAGGTGAACCGCAGGCATGGACGCCGCATGGAGGCGTACCCGTCGGAATGCCAACACGAGTGGAATAGGGAGATTTCTCATCTGCATAGCCCATCATCAAAGTAGAGGAGTGTCCCTTGACCTTGTTGTATCAAGACGAACGATCAGGTGCCGGGATGTTATTGGCATGCATGAAGGTTTCTTAAAGGTAGAATAAATTAAGATTGTATGCATTGAGGGACATATCATAGAATATGTCCCTCATATTTATGGTATAATGATGGTTGGTGGTGAGTGAATTGAAAAATATTGCTATTTTACTGGCAGCTGGAAAAAGTATCAGGATGGGGATGGGATTTAATAAAACACTTATAGAGGTGGAGGGCAAACCTCTTTTATGGTATTCCCTGAAGGTCCTTGAACAGTGCGAACTTATAAATGAGATTATGTTGATTGTGCAAAGGGATATTGCAGAGTATGTAAAGATTAATATTGTGGACAAGCACGGCTTTGGAAAGGTTAAGAAGATAGTTGAAGGCGGCAATGAGAGACAGTTTTCCGTCTACAATGGTCTATTTGCTATAAATGAAGCGGATGTAATTGTTGTCCATGATGGGGCCAGGCCGCTTATCACCGAATCCATGGTAGTAGATGTCATAACAGCGGCATATGAGTATGGGTCCTCAACTGTAGGCGTACCACTAAAGGATACGGTGAAAATGGTTGATGGCAATAATCTTGTAAAATATACACCGGATAGAAACAGCATGTGGATTATACAGACACCGCAGGCATTCCGCTTTGATATATTGAAAACAGCCCATGAAAAGGCAATAGAAGATGGATTTATAGCTACAGATGATTGTGCACTGGTTGAACGGATTGGCGGCACTGTAAAAATAGTAGAGGGCAATTACAGGAACATTAAGGTTACCACGCCCGAAGATCTTGTAGTACTGGAGGCACTTATTAGAATATAATATATAAAGCCATTTAACAATCGGATTCTTACATAAAAATCTTAATCAGTAAATGATAGAGGTGGTTTTATGAAACCCATAGTCATAATACCCGGTCTTTTCGCGTCTATACCTGATCCGCTTTCACCCTATGGATACAGCCTGGGTTTCAGCGAGAAGTTTTATAAAACTTTAATAGAAGGTCTTTGTTCTATGGGATATAAATTGGACAGGGATCTTTTTGTTGCATGTTATCCATGGTGGGAAAATATAAAAGATATCTCTATTGATTATTTGATACCAATGATTGACAGGGCAAAAAAAGTTAATAATACCGAAGATGTAATATTGATATGCCACAGTATGGGAGGGCTTGTAGCCAGGGACTATATACAGGATAATAACTACAGATATGACGTTTCAAAGCTGATAATGCTGGGTACGCCCAATGCCGGATCTGCCAATGCTTATTATGCATGGGAGGGAGGAGACCTTGCCCCTACTCCGGAGTTTGACCCGCTAAATGCTTTTTATAAGGCTTTTGTGTGGATGATGTCTAAGCAGCATCTATTGCCGCATCCTAAAGATGTAATTCGAAACCATATAAAATCCATTAAAGAGCTTTTACCGGTAAAAGAATATGGAAGCTACATCTTTACCTATAAAAACAGTGAAATTAATTTTATTCCTGTAAAGGAAATGAAGGAAGTTAATGAATATCTCACAGAACTTAATAAGGGCTTTAAACTTCTTGAGGAACGATGTGAGCTTTACCTGCTTGGTGGGATTGACCATTATACAAATGAGTATATTCAGGTGTCCACAAAGAAGGATAAACTATGGGATGATGGAAAGCCCGAAGGTGTGGTTAGAAATCTTGAAGGAGACGGTACTGTATTATTAAAGAGTTTGAGGGTAAAAAATCCTGCCACAAAAATTAAAAGTATGCACAGCAACCTTATGGGGAATGCCATAGAACTGATTTCCGGGATTCTAAACCTGAACTATAAAGGTCATTATGAGGCAGAAAAAATAAGCAATTATATCAGCATAATATTACCCAGGGGCATGGAGATTTATGGAGACATGGATAACCTTAAACTGGATAAGATAACCTTAAATGATAAATTTGACTGGTATTTATCTTTTAATGTTGAAAAGAAAGACTACAGTTTTAAAATGAAAGAAACCATTCCCTCTTCTGAGGTATTTATTGATACGATGAAAAAGGGCATGAGTGCTTATAAAGAGTTCAAACAAACTACATCTGAGTTAATTGTGAAGGGTGAGGATATAAGTTGAGAACAGGGTTGGGCTATGATTCACATAAGATGGTTGAAGGACGAAGGTTAGTACTGGGTGGAGTGGAGATACCCAATGAGAGGGGCCTTCTGGGCCATTCAGATGCAGATGTGCTTGTCCATGCTGTTATTGATGCTATGTTTGGAGCGGCGTCAATGGGGGATATAGGTACACACTATCCTGACACCGACGAGAAATATCGGGATATATCCAGCATCATTCTTCTTAAAGATGCGTATAGTTTTATAAAAGAGAGAGGTTACAGAATTGTAAATCTTGATACCATAATCCTGTGTGAAAAGCCAAAATTAAAAGATTATATACCGGTTATGAAAAAAAATATTGCTGATGTTCTGGAAATAGATGAGGACATGGTGGGTATAAAGGCTAAGACCAATGAAGGCATGGGAGAGGTCGGCCGGGGTGAGATGGTTGTTTGCATGGCATCAATTTTGTTGGATTAAGCAGAAAAAAATTCCCTTCCTGAAAAGGGAATTTTTTTATTTTTAGCAGGAAATTTGAAATAAACATAGAAAATATATAAATGTAAGACAACAGATATCTTATTAGGAGGTGTTATGTATGGGTTTTAAAAGGTTTTTAAGTTTTTCCTTGATATTTGCTCTGGTCATTTCCATGGTGACCTTTGGGGCTGTATCTGGCGTTGCGGCTGAAGAAAATGTTAATCTGACGATCCTGGCCACATCAGATATTCACGGACACATTTATCCATGGGATTATGACCAGGCAAAGCCGGCAGAATTTGGCCTGGCCAAGGTTTACACCATAGTTAAAAGCGTAAGGGCGGAAAACCCCAATACCATACTTGTAGATAACGGCGACCTGATACAGGGTACTCCGCTGGTATCCTATTACAACTCTCAAATTTTAAACGGCAATAAAGACTTTACCTACCCCATGATTGATGTCATGAACATGATGGGTTATGACTCGATGACATTGGGCAATCACGAGTTCAATTTTGGGCTTGATGTACTGAACAAGGTCATATCAGACGCAAAATTTCCAATCCTATCAGGCAATATCTACAAAGAGGACGGTACGAACTTTGTAAAGCCATACACCATAAAAGAAATAGGCGGTGTAAAGGTCGGTATACTGGGACTTACCACAAAGACCATACCAAGCTGGGAGAATCCCGATAACTATAAGGGGCTTAAGTTTAATGACATTGTAGAGGAAGGCAAGAAATGGGCAAAAGTATTAAAAGACGATGAAAAAGTAGATGTTATACTGGCTGTTGTGCACTCTGGCATAGAGTCACCGGCTGATATTATTCCAGAAAACCAGATTAAGGCTCTTGCAGAGGGCGTACCTGAAATTAATGTCATAGTGGCAGGGCATGCACATTCAAACATTCCAAATCAGGTGATAAATGGTGTTACGATAACCGAGCCTGGTAAATGGGGAGAAAATGTATCCAGGATAGACGTTCAACTTACAAAGAATGGCACCGGATATAAGGTGGCGAATATCACAAGCAATACCATATCCACTAAAGGAGTTGAAGCTGCACAGGAGGTCCTGGACCTTGCAAAACCTTATCATGACCAGACATTGAGCTATGTAAATACTAAAATAGGCGTAGCCACAGATGATTTTGCTCCCGTAGATGAGATAAAAGGAATACCAACAGCCCAGATTAAGGACACAGCCTTGATAGACCTGGTGCAGAAGGTGCAGATGCACTATGGCAAGGCTGATGTGTCCATGGCTGCTATGTTTAATCCCAATGGCGTCATTAAGAAGGGTGATATCACCATCAGGGATATATCCGGGCTGTATGTATATGAGAATTACCTGTATACCATTGAGGTGACAGGCAAGCAGCTCAAAGACCTCATGGAATGGTCAGCTAAATTTTATAACCAGTATAGGCCTGGCGATGTCACAATCAGTTTCAATAAAGACATTCCAGGATATAACTATGACATGTTTGAAGGCGTTGACTATAAGATTGATATTTCAAAGCCCGCCGGTGAGAGGATTATAGACCTGAAGTTCCAGGGCAAGCCCGTGACTGACGATATGGTATTAAAGCTTGCTATAAACAACTACAGGTTTAACGGCGGCGGTGGATTTATGAAGGCGGCCGGAATAACCAACCCAAAGGTGCTCTTTGATTCTCAGAAGGAGATGGGTGACAACGGCCAGATAAGAAATCTCATCATTAGCTATATTGATGAGAAGGGGACAATATCTCCTGAGGTAAACAACAACTGGGAGGTTGTTGGTGCTAACCTGGATAGCTGGGCCAGGCCATATGTGGTTGACCTTGTCAATAAGGGTGTAATGGATACAGGCAAGAATAACTCTATAGCAATAAATGTAAATGACCAGGTCACAAGAGGAGAATTTGTAAAGACTCTTGTAAAAGCCATGGGTTATCAGATACCCGCAGTGGAATCCACTAAGTTTACGGATGTCAATAAGGACATGGCCCCTTATGTTGAAGCAGCATTGAAAAACGGTGTAACCAATGGCATAAGTGATACAGCATTTGGGACAAACATGAATATAACAAGGGAGCAAGCCTTCTCGATGCTGATGAAGGCCCTGGACCTCAAGGATAACGGTGAAGGCCTGAAGTCTTTCAAGGATGCGGATAGGGTAAGCGAATGGGCAAAGGGCTATATCAGCTCTGCCGTAGCATTGGGTATAGTAAAAGGCTCAGATGGAAACTTAAATCCAGCATCCAACATTACTCGCGGTGAGATGGCTTCACTGATCGATAACTTTATTAAAAATATCAAACCGGTTACATTGCTATCGATCAATGACTTTCACGGACAGCTGAAAGAATCAGGAAATAATATAGGAATAGCTAAAATGGCCGGCTATCTAAAATCTAAAAAGGCATTGAACCCCGATAGGACATTTATACTCAGTGCCGGTGATAATTATCAGGGCAGTGCTGAGTCAAACCTGCTATATGGCAAGCCGGTAAACGAAGCCATGAACATGATAGGATTTGAAGCCTCAGCTATAGGCAACCATGAATTTGACTGGGGTATAGATAAGCTTAAGGGATGGATAGACACTGCAAAATTCCCATTCTTGGCAGCCAACATCTATGATAAGGCCACAGGAAAGCCTGTAACCTGGGCAAAGCCATACACCATTATTGAGAAGGATGGGATAAAGATAGGGATTATAGGTATTTCCACACCAGAAACAGCCTATAAGACAAAACCGGACATTGTAGCACCATATGAATTCAAAGACCCGGTTGAGGTAACTAAAGAATTTACAAAGGTATTAAAGGACAACGGTGCCGATATAGTGGTTGTGTTGTCCCATCTTGGAGCTGACCAGGATAAGGAGGGCAACATAACAGGTGAGGGTGCCGACCTAGCCAGTGCTGTTAATGTGGATGCCATAATAACAAGCCACACTCATAAAACTGTTGCAGGAAAGATAAATGGCATACCTGTTGTGCAGGCATATTATAATGGACGTTCAGTAGGTGAGATAACCCTATACTATTATGTGCCCTTGAAGAAGGTAGTTGCATCCACTGTAAAGGTTAATGGCAATCTCTCCAAAGAGGCTATTACTCCTGATAAAGATGTAGCTTCAATGTTAGATGATTATCTTAAGGCTGTTGAACCGTTGTTGAATGATATTATAGGTAAAACAGAAGTAGACCTGGAGCATGATAAAGGGCATCTATCTTTGCTTGGCGAATGGACTGCCGACGTTATGAGAGAGGCTTCCGGCGCCCAGATAGCATTCCAGAACGGCGGTGGTGTCAGGACCAGCATACCAAAGGGTGATATTACTGTTGGCAAGATGTATGAGGTAATGCCCTTTGACAATACACTCTATACCTTTGATATGACAGGTGCTCAGGTCAAAGAGGTATTAGAACACGGTATTATGAACACCAATGTAGGATGGATACAGTTCTCGGGGGTAACTGTTAAGTATGATTCTACAAAACCAGAAGGGGAGAGGGTTGTAGAGATGACCCTTTCTGATGGTACCCCTGTAGAAATGGATAAGATATATAAGGTAGTTACCAATGACTTCATGGCAACAGGAGGAGATAACTATGTAACATTCACAAAGGCACAGAATGGCAAAGACACAGGGATACCAGTAAGAGACGCAATGATAAAAGCAGTGAGAGACCTGACTTCGCAGGGCAAGACGCTGTCTCCAGATTACGAGGAAAGGTTGATAGATATATCAAAGGTTGTAAGCTTAAAAACTCCGGTTTTTACCGGAGTTTTTTTTATGAGTAAAAAACATATTGCATTAGTAAGCTATCTCTGGTATAATTCATAGTAAATTAGTATGAATTAAATGCATTGATAAGGATAAGTAGATGCGTCAAGTCTCAAAGAGAGGGACTGTCACCGGCTGAGAGCAGACCCGGGCCACTTGATGCAGTCGAATTGCACCTTTGAGCAGCACACCTGAATTTCCGTAGGGTTGTGCCGGAAGCTCCGTTATAGCTTTAAGTGAAGGTATATTTTTATACCTTAACAAGAGTGGAACCGCGGATACCCGTCTCTTATGAGGCGGGAATTTTTATTTATGGGGGGTTTATTATGGGATTTTTTGCATCAATTATTGAGGATGCTAAGAATATACAAAAGAAAGACCCGGCAGCCAAAAATCTTTTTGAGGTGTTTTTGTGCTATCCCGGGCTTCATGCCTTGATATTTTATAGAGTCTCTCATTTTTTCTATAATCACCGCTGGTATGTTACTGCAAGACTGATATCACAGATTGGCAGGTTTTTTACAGGTATAGAGATTCACCCAGGTGCAAAAATCGGCAGGAGACTCTTTATAGACCATGGTATGGGAGTCGTGATAGGTGAAACCGCTGAGATAGGCGACGATGTTACCATATACCATGGTGCCACCCTGGGAGGTACAGGACATGAGAACGGGAAAAGGCACCCCACCATTGGCAATAATGTGGTTATAGGTGCCGGGGCCAAAATACTTGGCAGCTTTAAGGTTGGAGATAACTCTAAAATTGGAGCGGGAGCGGTCGTACTGAAAGAGGTTTCTCCCAATTCTACTGTTGTCGGTATACCGGGACAGATTGTAAAAAAAGATGGAATTAGGGTGAAAATAGATGATATAATAAGTGAAGAAAAGGTCAGAAGTCGAGTATGACATCATTCAGGATGCGCGGTTGAAAGGAGAGAAGTTATGAAAATATACAATACAATGACAGGCAAAAAAGAAGATTTCATTCCATTGAAGGAAAATAGTGTGAGCATGTATGTATGCGGTCCTACTGTCTACAATTATATCCATATAGGGAATGCCAGGTCTTTCATAGTATTTGACATGGTGAGAAGATATTTTGAATACAGGGGATATGATGTAACATTTGTCCAGAATTTTACCGATATAGATGATAAAATGATTAAGAGGGCAAATGAGGAAGGTGCATCGGTGTTTGAGATAGGCGAAAGATTTATTAACGAATATTTCAAAGATGCTGATTCTTTGGGGATAAAGCATGCTACTATCCATCCCAGGGCAACACAGGTGATTGATGATATAATTTCATTCATTTCTGACCTTGTTGATAAGGGTTATGCATACAAAACGGGCGATGGTGTTTACTTTAGTGTTGAAAAGTTTGAGGATTATGGGAAACTTTCAAAAAAGAATATTGATGACCTGATCTCTGGTGCGAGAGTTGATGTAAATGAGGAAAAGAGAAACCCTCTGGATTTTGCCCTGTGGAAGCTGGCAAAACCCGGTGAGCCATACTGGGACAGCCCATGGGGCAAAGGTAGGCCTGGGTGGCATATAGAATGTTCTGTTATGTCATCAAAGTACCTGGGAAATACTTTTGATATCCACGGCGGCGGACCTGATCTAGTGTTCCCACACCATGAGAATGAGATAGCTCAGAGTGAAGCCAGAAACGGCGTTACTTTTGTTAAATATTGGATGCATGCCGGGTATCTTAATATAAATAATCAGAAAATGTCAAAATCCCTTGGAAACTTTTTTACAGTGAGAGAGGTACTTGATAAATATGACCCTATGGTAGTCAGGTTTTTTATGCTATCGTCTCACTACAGAAACCCTATTAATTTTAGTTTTGAACTTTTAGACCAGGCAGGGGTTGGTCTGGACAGGATTAAGAATTCCCTCTTTAGACTGAAAGAACTTAAAGGCCAGGCCAGTGAAAGTCCGGAGGACGTGAAAACTATGCAAGCCGTTTTAAAGGAAAAGGAAGAGTTTATAGCCTCTATGGATGATGACTTTAATACCGCCGGAGCTATTTCACACATATTTAATATAGTGAGTACAGCAAACGCAAAAATAGATGAAAATTCTGGCCAGGCCCTTATCGACCTTGCATCAACTGTTATCACAGAGCTGCTTGGTGTACTTGGCATAAGCCTCAATCTTAAAACAGATATACTAGATGAAGAAATAGAAAAGCTAATCAAAGAGAGACAGGATGCCAGGATGAGAAAAGATTACAGGACGGCGGACAGGATTAGAGATGAATTAAAAGAAAAAGGAATTATATTAGAGGATACGCCGCAAGGAGTAAGATGGAAGAGAAAATGACAGAGATTGAAGCTAACAGTGTACCATCTTTAGTCCTGGCGTACCTGGGTGATTCTATTTATGAGTTTTATGTTCGTAAATACCTTATTTCATCCTGCCTGACGGATGTAAATAAACTGCACAGGGAGGCGGTTAAATATGTCAATGCCGTTTCCCAATCAAAATTTTTGCTCAAACTCGAAGAGTTTTTAACTGAAGAAGAAAAAGACGTGGTCAGGAGAGGAAGGAATGCTAAGATAAATACAAAACCTCAATACTGCGATCTTCAGGATTATAAACGGGCGACCGCCCTTGAGGCATTAATTGGCTATCTCTATTTAACAGGAAAGATAAGTAGAATTGAGGAGATTATGGAAAAGGTCATTAAACTCTAATTGAAACCAGTCAATATATTCTCCATAACATTTGTAATCAAATGGGATCATGTTTTGAGACATGATTCTGGTATAAGAACTAATGTAGCATGACATGTAGATATGGACTTTATACACCAAAATCAGACATGACTCCACTGTACAAAGTAGTATTCTACAAATTGATAGCAACATCTATGCACCTGATCGTTCGTCTTGATACTCTAATAATTCGTGG
>JASEJQ010000021.1 GCA_030016635.1 Thermoanaerobacteraceae bacterium
TCAGGACAACAGACGTTACCGGAGAGATAAAGCTTCCAGATGGAGTAGAGATGGTAATGCCAGGTGACAACATAAACATGGAGGTAACCCTGATAACACCTATAGCCATAGAAGAAGGATTAAGGTTTGCTATAAGGGAAGGTGGCAGGACAGTAGGAGCAGGTGTTGTCGGTACTGTAATTGAATAAATAAACACCAGGCCGCGTGTATATGTAGTATAAAGGAGGGACTATGATGCCTAAGCAGAAAATAAGGATACGTCTAAAGGCATATGATCATGTTGTGCTGGATCAGTCTGCTGAAAAGATAGTAGACACAGCCAGGAGGACAGGCGCTGAGGTTTCAGGACCAATACCCCTACCGACAGAGAAGAGTATAATAACTATCCTGAGAGCTCCGCACAAGTATAAAGATTCCAGAGAGCAGTTTGAGATAAGGACACATAAACGCCTTATTGATATATTAAATCCTACATCTAAGACAGTTGATGCCTTAATGAGGCTTGATTTGCCAGCGGGTGTAGATATAGAAATAAAACTATAGGGCTAATAATTGCAATTAGCTAGGAGGTGGAGACATGAATAAGGGCATACTGGGGAAAAAACTTGGGATGACTCAGATATTTGATAAAGATGGAAGAGCAGTTCCAGTTACTGTAGTTGAAGCAGGCCCCTGTGTAGTAGTTCAGAAGAAGACTGTTGAAACTGATGGGTATAATGCCATACAGTTGGGCTTTGGGGATGTCAAGCCAAGAAGAATCAATAAGCCAATGATGGGGCACTTCAAGAAAGCAGGTTTGGAGCCCAAAAAGTATCTCAGGGAATTTAGATTGGACGATATTACAAATTATGAAATTGGAAACATTATTGGCGTTGATATATTTAAGTCAGGTGATAAGGTAGATGTAATAGCTACCTCAAAGGGTAAGGGTTTTGCTGGTGTTATCAAGAGATGGAATGCAAAGAGAGGTCCTATGGCCCATGGCTCTAAGTATCATAGGAGAGTAGGTTCCATGGGAGGAAGCACCTACCCGGCGAGAGTATTCAAAGGCAAGCACATGCCTGGACATATGGGAAATGAGAGGGTAACTGTTCAAAATTTAGAAGTGGTTAAAACTTATCCTGAAAAGAATTTGCTGCTTATAAAGGGGTCAGTACCTGGTATAAAAGGGTCTTTGCTTTATATAAGGGACTCAATTAAAGTGAGCAGGTAAGTGAAGGGAGGAACTAAGATGGCATTGGCCAAAGTTTACAATACTAATGGTGAACAGGTTGGAGAAATAGAACTTAATGAAGAACTTTTCAATGCGCCTGTTAATAAAGAGGTCCTCCATGAGGTGGTTTTAAATTATCTTGCAAATCAAAGGCAAGGTACCCATGCTACCAGAACCCGCGGTATGGTAAGAGGCGGTGGCAGAAAGCCCTGGAGACAGAAGGGAACAGGTAGGGCCAGGCAGGGGAGTATAAGGGCACCTCAATGGATAAAAGGTGGAGTTGTGTTTGGACCACATCCGAGAAGTTACAGATATACCCTACCAAAGAGCTTAAAGAAGGTCGCAATGAGATCAGCTCTTAGTTCTAAATACATTGAAAACAAGATAATTGTACTTGATAGTCTGGATTTAAGTCAGCCAAAAACTAAAGAAATTGTTAAAATACTTAACAATCTCAAGGCGGATAATAAGACTCTCATTGTACTTTCTGATAAAAATGAAAATGTCTATAAATCATCAAGAAATATACCAGGTGTTAAAACCACATATATTGGCCTGATGAATGTATATGACATTATGACTCACGACACCTTCATTATTACAAAAGATGCTGTCAATAAGGTGGAGGAGGTGTACGCCTGATGGATCTCCATGATGTTTTGATACGACCGATTGTTACAGAGAAAACCATGGAAATGATGGCTGATAAGAAATATGCTTTTGCTGTTAACAGAAGTGCTACAAAGACCCAGATTAAAAATGCAGTAGAGAAAATATTTAATGTAAAGGTTGAAAAAGTTTATACGGCAAATCGTTCAGGAAAAGTAAAAAGGGTAGGCCGATTTGAAGGCAAGAGGCCAGATTGGAAAAGAGCCATAGTTAAACTTACAGAAGATAGTAAAGGAATTGAGTTCTTTGAAGGACTAATGTAATTTCCTAAAGGAGGTTAAAAAAATGGCTATAAAAAAATATAAGCCTACCTCGCCTGGAAGAAGGTTCATGTCTGTCAACACTTTCAGTGAGATTACAAAGACTGAGCCTGAAAAGTCACTGGTAGTAAGTCTAACCAATAAAGCTGGAAGAAACGTATATGGAAGGATTACAGTCAGGCATAGAGGCGGTGGGCACAAGAGGCTCTACAGAATTGTTGATTTTAAAAGAAATAAATTTGGCGTCCCAGCTAGGGTCGCTGCTATCGAATACGACCCTAACAGGACAGCATATATAGCACTGCTGTATTATGCTGACGGTGAGAAAAGATATATACTGGCACCCGAGGGATTGAAGGTAGGAGATATAGTTCAGTCGGGTGAAGGCGCAGATATAAAAGTAGGAAATGCTTTAAAACTGAAAAATATCCCTGTTGGTACAGTAATTCACAATATAGAGCTTGTACCGGGAAAAGGTGGGCAGCTTGTAAGGGCAGCAGGTTCTTCGGCTCAATTGCTTGCCAAAGAAGGTACTTATGCCCAGGTCCGCTTACCTTCTTCGGAGGTTCGTTTGGTCAGGACGGAATGTATGGCAACAATAGGTCAGGTATCTAATATAGATCATGAAAATGTGACAATAGGAAAGGCCGGCAGGACCAGATGGATGGGTATAAGACCAACAGTAAGAGGGTCAGTTATGAACCCGATAGACCATCCTCATGGTGGTGGTGAAGGTAAAGCACCTGTAGGACACCCAGGTCCGCTTACACCGTGGGGCAAACCAGCTCTGGGCTATAAGACCAGGAAGAAACATAAAACTTCTGACAAACTTATTGTCAAAAGACGCAGTAAGTAAGGGAGGGGTAAGATGAGCAGGTCAGTAAAAAAAGGACCTTTTGTAAATGAAAGATTGTTGGCTCGAATAATTGAGATGAACAAGACTGGCGACAAGAAAGTCTTAAGAACCTGGTCCAGAAGTTCTACTATAGTTCCTGAGATGGTAGGCCATACTATAGCTGTACATGATGGTAGAAAGCATGTGCCGGTTTATATAACCGAGGATATGGTTGGACATAAATTGGGTGAATTTGCTCCCACCAGGACTTTCAGAGGTCATGCAGGTTCAGAGAAGACAACAAAAATCAAAAAGTAGCCAAAGGTGAGGAGGTATATAAAGGTGGAAGCTAAGGCAACATTAAAATACGCCAGGATTTCTCCAAGAAAGGTTATGATTGTACTGGACCTTATAAGAGGAAAACAAATTGATGAGGCAACGGCAATCCTCAAATATACGCCTAAAAGAGCTTCATATATAGTTGGAAAACTATTAAATTCCGCTATAGCCAATGCTGAAAATAATTTCAATATGAACAGGGATAAACTTTTTATTTCCAAAGCTTATGCCGACCAGGGACCAACTTTAAAAAGATACCTGCCAAGAGCCCATGGAAGAGCAGACGTTATAAGAAAGAGGACCAGCCACATAACTCTGGTTCTTGAAGAAAAGTGAGAAGGAGGTATAAGTATGGGTCAAAAGGTTAATCCCAATGGATTCAGGGTAGGTATCATCAGGGATTGGAATGCAAGATGGTATGCAAAAGGCAATAACTTTGGTGATACACTGGTTGAGGATATAAAACTTAGAGATTTTATAAAAAATGCAGCTTCTGAAGCTGGTATTTCGAACATTGAGATTGAAAGGGATATCCATCGTATAAGAATAAATATTCATACTGCTAAACCAGGGATATTGATTGGTAAGGGCGGTACAGGAATTGACGATTTAAAGAAAACATTAGAACAAATAACTGGTAAAACTGTTCTTTTAAATGTTATTGAGATAAAGAGACCTGAACTGGATGCACAGCTTGTTGCTGAAAATATAGCGCTTCAACTTGAAAGAAGAATATCATTTAGAAGAGCAATGAAACAGGCTATGTCAAGGGCAATGAAGGCCGGAGCAAAGGGAATTAAGGCATCAGTTGCTGGAAGGCTCGGGGGTGCTGAAATAGCAAGGACTGAAACCTATCATGAAGGGGTTGTGCCTTTGCAGACGCTTCGTGCTGATATAGATTATGGTTTTGCAGAGGCCAAAACAACCTATGGAAGAATAGGTGTAAAGGTCTGGATTAATAAGGGTGAAGTTTTACCTGTGCTGAAGAAGGAAGCAGCAGAAGGAGGAATGTAATCATGTTGATGCCCAAAAGGGTTAAATATAGAAAACCTCATAGAGGGTCTGTACCAGATCCAGATTCTAAAGCTGCAAGGGGTAATACACTGACATATGGTGAATTTGGTCTGCAGGCTTTGGAACCTGCATGGATAACATCTGCGCAGATTGAGGCGGCCCGTATTGCGATGACCAGGTATATAAAAAGAGGAGGAAAGGTCTGGATTAAGATTTTTCCAGACAAACCAATAACAAAAAAGCCTGCTGAAACAAGAATGGGTTCCGGCAAAGGTGCCCCTGAATACTGGGTAGCAGTTGTAAAACCCGGCAGGGTACTTTTTGAGATTGGTGGTGTAAGTGAGGAGACTGCGAAGGAGGCTTTAAGACTGGCGAAGTATAAGCTTCCCATCAAGACCAGATTTATAAAACGTGAAGATTTGGGTGGTGAAAACAATGAAAGCCAGTGATATAAAAGATATGACAAATGGTGAATTAAATCAAAAACTTTCCGAGTTGAAAGAGGAATTGTTTAATCTGAGGTTTCAGCTGGCTACCGGCCAACTTGAAAATACAAGCAGGATCAAGCTGGTAAGAAAAGATATTGCGCGGATCAAGACGATTTTAAGGGAACGCCAGATCAAAGCGGTTTAAAGGAGGTTAGTATATGGAGACAGTAAGGGCTAAGCGCAAGGAAAGAATTGGTTTAGTAGTGAGCGACAAGATGGATAAGACAATAGTGGTTGCAGTGGAAGACAGGGTAAAGCATCCCCTTTATGGGAAAATAGTCAAGAGGACTAAGAAATATAAAGCCCATGATGAAAACAATGAGGCACATATAGGAGATAGAGTCCTTATTATGGAAACCAGGCCGCTTAGTAAGGAAAAAAGGTGGAGGCTGGTTAATATAATCGAAAGGGCAAAATAATGAAAGGAGGTCTATCCCATGATTCAACCGCAAACGAGGCTAAAGGTTGCTGATAACACAGGTGCGAAGGAGATCATGTGTATAAGGGTTCTCGGTGGTCCTAATAGGAAATTTGGGAATATAGGTGATATAATAGTTGCTTCTGTTAAAAGTGCAACACCTGGAGGTGTTGTAAAAAAAGGAGATGTAGTTAAGGCAGTTGTTGTAAGGTCCGTAAGCGGTCTTGGGCGAAAGGATGGTACGTATATCAGGTTTGATGAGAATGCAGCGGTTATAATCAAAGATGATTTACAACCGAGAGGTACGCGTATTTTTGGACCTGTTGCCAGAGAACTGCGCGATAAGAACTTTATGAAGATAATTTCTCTTGCACCAGAAGTGCTTTGATTGGAGGTGGCAAAATGCCTAAGGTGCATGTTAAAAAAGGAGATACGGTTGTTATTATATCAGGTGAAGATAGGGGTAAAAAGGGAAAGGTTCTTAAGGTAATTCCAGATGAGGGAAAAATTCTTGTTGAGGGAATAAATGTGGTAACCAAGCATAAGAAGCCGAGTGGCCAGGCCCAACAGGCTGGAATTATTCATGAGGAAGCGCCAATATATAGCTCCAAGGCTTTATTATATTGCAATAACTGCGGAAAAGGTGTCAGATTTGGCAGAAAAATTCTTGAAAGCGGACAAAAAGTGAGATATTGCAAAGTCTGTGGGGAGAATTTAGACTGAAAGGAGGTTTAATATGCCGATAATACCGAGACTAAAAGAGAAATACTTAAATGAGGTAGTGCCTCAATTAATAGATAAATTCCATTATGAAAATCCGATGCAGGTGCCGAAATTAGAGAAAATAGTAATTAATTCGGGCATAGGCGAGGGGAAGGAAAACCCAAAGGCTCTTGATGAAATGGCAGACGAGATAAAGATGATTACAGGACAGAAACCTGTAATCACGAAAGCAAAAAAATCCATTGCTAACTTTAAAATAAGGAAGGGTATGCCAATCGGTGTTATGGTAACACTTAGAGGCAACAGGATGTATGAATTTGCAGATAAACTCTTGAGTGTTGCGCTTCCAAGAGTTAGAGATTTTAGAGGGGTCTCTTCAAAATCCTTTGATGGACGTGGTAATTATACTCTGGGCATAAAAGAACAGTTGATTTTCCCCGAGATTGATTACGATAAAGTGGAAAGAATCAGAGGTATGGAGATTGTGTTTGTTACCACTGCAAAGAATGATGAGGAAGGTTACGAGCTTTTAAGATTATTAGGAATGCCTTTTTCAAAGTAAGGGAGGGATAAAATGGCACGCAAAGCGTTGAAAATAAAGCAGCAGAGGCCACAAAAGTATTCCACAAGAGAATACAACAGGTGCAAAATCTGCGGCAGGCCGCATGCCTA
The DNA here is from genome assembly GCA_030016635.1 of Thermoanaerobacteraceae bacterium. Lineage (GTDB taxonomy): Bacteria > Bacillota > Thermoanaerobacteria > Thermoanaerobacterales > UBA4877 > JASEJQ01. The sequence goes on from JASEJQ010000021.1 coordinate 6,632, forward strand.
TCTAAGAAAGTTTGGTATGTGCCGTCTTTGCTTCAGGAAATATGCCCATGAGGGTATAATACCCGGCGTTAAAAAGGCAAGCTGGTAATAGGGAGGAGGTATATCTAATGGTTACAGATCCAATAGCTGATATGTTAACCCGAATCAGGAATGCCAACATAGTTAAAATGGATACAGTTGACATTCCAGCTTCTAATGTAAAAAAGAGTATTGCTGAAATTTTGTATAATGAGGGTTTTATCGAATCCTATGAGATAATAGATGATGGTAAGCAAGGTATAATCAGAGTGAAAATGAAATATGGCGCGGATAAAGAAAGGGTAATTAGCGGACTTAAAAGAATAAGTAAACCAGGTCTTAGAGTATATGCTACAAAGGATCAAGTTCCGAAAGTTTTAGGAGGACTTGGAATTGCCATATTATCCACGCCGAAAGGTGTAATTACTGACAAAAAAGCCAGGCAGGAGGGCATTGGAGGGGAAGTCCTCTGCTATATCTGGTAAAAAAGGGAGGTGCTAAAATGTCGAGAATAGGGAAAAAGCCTATTGCCATACCTCAAGGGGTTCAGGTTGATATCTCCGAAGACAATGAGGTAAGTGTTAAAGGTCCTAAAGGCGAATTAAAACAAACATTTAATAAAAATATGATTATTGAGAAGGTTGACAATGCTATAATCGTCAAACGGCCAAATGACAATAAGTTTAATCATTCTCTGCATGGTCTCACCAGGACACTCATTGCTAATATGGTTGAGGGTGTGACCAAAGGTTATGAAAAGTCTTTGGAAATTGTCGGAGTTGGATATAGAGCTTCTAAACAAGGGAAAAAGCTTATTTTAAACCTTGGTTATTCTCATCCAATAGAGATCGAAGAAGAACCGGGAATAGAGATTGCTGTAGAAGGAAATAACAAGATAATTGTAAAAGGTATTGATAAGCAGAGAGTAGGCCAGGTAGCCGCTATAATAAGGGACAAGAGAAGACCAGATGCATATAAAGGAAAGGGTATCAGGTATTCAGGCGAGGTTATCAGGTTAAAAGAAGGTAAGACAGGCAAGAAGTAGGAAGGAGTGATTTGCTTTGATTAATAAACCAGGTAAAAATATTGGGAGACAGTTACGCCATGAAAGGTTGCGTAAAAAAGTTGTTGGCACAGCTGAGCGTCCCCGTCTCTCGGTTTACAGAAGTCTTAACAATTTCTATGTACAGGTAATCAATGATGAAATTGGTCATACTTTGGTTTCAGCATCGAGTTTGGAACCGGAGATGAGAGTGCGTCTTTCAAATGGTTCCAACAAGGAGAGTGCAGAATTGGTGGGGAGGCTTATAGCAGAAAGAGCTCTTGCTAAGGGTATTACGAAGGTAGTATTTGATAGAGGCGGCTATAAATATCACGGTACGATAAAAGCTTTAGCGGATGCTGCCAGAGAAGGTGGATTAGAATTTTAAAGGAGGGAAATTATGCGGATCAATCCTAACGGTTTAGATTTAAAAGAAACCGTAATAACTATGAATCGTGTAGCAAAAGTCGTCAAGGGCGGTAAAAATTTCAGGTTTAGTGTTCTTGTGGTTGTTGGAGATGGAAACGGTCATGTTGGTGTTGGTACAGGAAAAGCTGCCGAAATACCAGAGGCAATACGTAAAGCCGTTGAGGATGCAAAAAAATCACTTATAATAGTCCCAATTGTAGGTACAACTATACCTCATGAGATTGTTGGTGAGTTTGGGGCTGGAAAAGTTCTGTTAAAGCCTGCAAGAGAAGGCACCGGTGTTATCGCGGGTGGTCCTGTAAGGGCGCTTTTAGAGGCAGCTGGTATAAAAGACGTAAGGGCGAAATCACTGGGCAGCGATAATGCGAGGAATGTTGTAAATGCAGCCTTTGAAGGACTTAAAAATTTAAAGACGGTACAGGATGTAGCAAGACTTAGAGGCAAGAATGTGGCTGAAGTAATATAACTCCATGATTTCAAGGGAGGTGTCTAAATGAATATACAGGAATTAAAACCTGCTGAGGGTTCCAGAAAAGATAAAAAGCGTGTAGGAAGAGGTATTGGGTCTGGACATGGTAAAACTTCCACAAGAGGTCACAAAGGCCAATATGCCAGGAGCGGCACAGGAATAAAACCGGGATTTGAAGGTGGCCAGATGCCTTTGCAGAGGAGACTTCCTAAAAGAGGTTTTACAAATATATTTAAGAAAGAGTATGCTATCGTCAATATTAAAGAACTCAATGAATTTGATAACGACACAGTGATTACACAAGAGTTGCTTATGGAGCATGGCAGAATAAAGGATGTTAAGGATGGCCTGAAAGTCCTTGGTGATGGTGAATTAAACAAAAGATTGACAGTCAGAGCAAATATTTTCAGTAAATCTGCCATAGAGAAGATTGAAAGGGCTGGCGGAAAGGCAGAGGTGATTTAAATTGTTTTCAACTCTGGTCAACGCCTGGCACGTTAAGGATATAAGAAGCAGAATTCTGTTTACTCTTGGTATGATATTTGTCTTTAGAGCTGGTTCACACATACCGGTTCCCGGAATAGACGCATCTATTATTAGACAAATGGTCAATAGCGGGCAGCTTCTGGGCTTTTTTGATGTTATTTCGGGTGGTTCATTCAGTAACTTCACTGTATTTGCTTTGAGCATTACACCTTACGTGACATCGTCAATTATAGTACAGCTCCTTACGATAGCAATTCCATCGTGGGAAGAAATGGCCAAGTCCGGTGAGGATGGCAGGAAGAAGTTAGCTCAATATACCAGATATGGCACTGTGATATTGGCTTTTATTCAAGCCATAAGTATGACATATGGGTTAAGAAACGCAGTTACTGAGGCAACCACATTTAATTTGATATTAATTGCATTTACCCTTACAGCAGGTACTGCTTTTTTGATGTGGCTTGGGGAACAAATTAACGACAAGGGGATAGGCAACGGTATATCAATGATAATTTTTGCTGGTATAATTTCGAGAATTCCTAGCATGCTAGTGACTACCTATCAATACGTTAAGGCTGGTACGTCAAGCATAATAGGAGCTCTGATATTTTGGTTAGTAACATTGCTCATGATAGTTGCTATTGTTTACATTACAGAGGGACAGAGACGTATACCTATACAATACGCGAGAAGGCAGGTTGGCAGAAGGATGTATGGTGGACAAAGTACACATCTTCCACTGAGAGTAAATCCAACCGGTATGATACCAATTATATTTGCTGTTTCAATATTGCAGTTTCCATTGCAGATAGCTGCATTTTTTCCAAACAGTGGGTATGCAAACTTTATGAATACCTGGTTTAATACCGGTGGTGTACTTTATAATGTACTTGATGTGATTTTAATAATCTTCTTTACGTATTTCTATGCTGCTGTTGTGTTCAATCCTGAAGATGTAGCCGAAAATCTAAAAAAGTATGGTGGGTTTATACCAGGTATAAGACCAGGCAAACCAACAGCTGATTATATAACAAAAATAATGAATAGGTTAGTAATGATTGGTGGTGTTTTCCTGGCCATCGTTACTATCATACCAGTAATAATAATGAAGATTACTGGCTTAAACCTTTATTTCAGTGGCGCAGCTATACTAATAGCTGTTGGTGTGGCTCTTGATACAGTAAAACAGCTGGAATCACAGCTGGTTATGAGAAATTACCAGGGTTTTTTAAAGTAAGAGGTGTAAGACCGTGAGATTAGTTATAATCGGCCCGCCAGGTGCAGGCAAGGGGACGCAAGCAAAATTAATTTCCCACCACTTTGATATTCCGCATATATCTACAGGAGATATGCTTAGAGAAAATATAGCAGCAGGTAATGAAATTGGAACATTGGCCAAAAGATATACTGAACAAGGGCTTTTGGTTCCTGATGATATAGTAAATTGCATGGTAGAAGAAAGACTGTCCCATCCAGATGCTACCAAAGGCTTTTTGCTTGATGGTTATCCAAGGACTGTAGACCAGGCTGATGCGTTAAAATTAATTTTGGCAAAAAAGGGTAATAATTTAAACGCAGTGATTAATCTTGAAATTTCCAGGGAAAAATTAATAAGTAGGATAGCAGGGCGAAGAATATGCGAAAATTGCGGAGCTTCTTTCAATATTATTACGAATCCTCCCAGAGTGAGCTGTATATGTGATAACTGTGGCGGTAGATTGATACAGAGGCACGATGACAATGTTGACATTGCAGCTACGAGGGTGGATGTGTATATGAAAGAAACAAAACCGCTGATTGATTACTATAAATCATTATCTTTACTTTATGTAATTGATGCTGACAGATCTATAGAGCAGGTATTTGAAGACATATGTAACAAATTGGAGTGCGACATTGAATGATAATTATTAAATCAGAAAATGAAATTTCTGTAATGAGAAAAGCAGGTATAATAGTCAAAAATACACTTGAGTTTATTGAAGAGCATATAAGACCTGGTGTATCTACTGGATACTTAGATTCAACTGCTGAGGAATTTATTTTAAAGCAGAATGCCTATCCGGGTTTCAAAGGATACGAGGGCTTCCCTGCCAGTATATGTACATCAATAAATGAAGAGGTAGTGCATGGAATTCCCAGTGCAGACAGGATTTTAAAAACTGGTGATATAATAAGCATTGATGTTGGTGCAATATATCAAGGGTTTTATGGTGATGCGGCAAGAACATTTCCTGTTGGTGAGATTGATGAAACAGCGAAAAGATTGATAGAGGTGACAAGGGAAAGTTTCTTCGAGGGCATAAAGTTTGCACGGTTTGGCTATAGGTTATATGATATTTCTAATGCCATCCAGACGCATGTGGAAACTAATGGCTTTTCAGTGGTCAGAGATTACGTTGGCCATGGTATCGGCCGTGACATGCATGAGGATCCACAAATACCAAATTATGGACCCAAAGGGAAAGGGCCACGCCTGCTTCCTGGAATGGCTCTGGCTATTGAACCCATGGTAAATGCAGGCAGTTATAGGGTCAAGACATTACCTAATAAATGGACCGTTATTACTGCTGATAAAAGCTTATCTGCCCACTACGAGAACACGATAGTAATAACGGAGAATGAACCTGAAATTCTTACATTATGATGATTGGGGGACTTCCATGGATGGTGTAGATTTAAAAGTGGGTCAGGTTGTTAAATCGAAGGCTGGTAGGGATAAAGGCAGACTGTTTATTGTGCTGAATGTGGAAGACCCTTATGCTTATATTGCAGATGGCTTGTTGAGAAAAATTGAAAAGCCAAAGAAAAAGAAGATAAAACACCTGATGAAGTATAATGTAATAGATGAAAGCATAAGAAACAAGATTGTAAATGGGAAAAAATTTACAAATGCAGAGCTTCGTAAAATTCTCCTTAACATTAGCCTCAATGAATTAAATGAGGAATAAAGGAGGTTTTGATAATTTGTCCAAGGATGATGTAATTGAAGTGGAAGGGACAGTGCTTGAGGCATTGCCAAATGCTATGTTTCAGGTAAAACTGGAGAACGGTCATGTTATATTGGCTCATATATCAGGGAAATTACGAATGAATTTTATAAAGATACTGCCTGGAGACAAAGTAAAGGTTGAATTATCACCATATGATTTGACAAGAGGTAGAATTACGTGGCGTGCCAAATAAAGGAGGTAAACAATATGAAGGTTCGACCATCTGTAAAACCTATGTGTGAAAAGTGTCGAATAATCAAAAGAAAGGGCAGAGTTATGATAATCTGTGAAAATCCAAAACATAAACAAAAGCAGGGTTAAGGAGGTGCTAAAATGGCAAGAATAGCTGGAGTGGATTTGCCAAGAGAAAAAAGAGCAGAAATAGGCCTCACATATATATTCGGAGTTGGACGTTCCAGAGCTAAACAAATATTGGAAAAGGCTGGTGTAAGTCCTGACACCAAAATTAAGGATTTAACTGATGAAGAGGTAAATAGACTAAGAGACATTATTGAAAAAGAATACAAGGTGGAAGGTGAGTTAAGACGTGAAGTAGCACAAAATATCAAACGCCTTGTAGACATTGGTTGTTATAGAGGTATAAGACATAGAAGAGGACTTCCTGTAAGAGGACAGAGAACGAGAACAAATGCCAGAACCAGGAAAGGTCCTAAGAAGACAGTAGCTAAGAAGAAAAAATAAGGAGGGAATTTGATGCCGACTAAGACAAAGAGAACACGTAAAAAACGTGAGCACAAACATGTTGAAAGCGGTATAGCTCATATACATTCCACTTTTAATAATACAATAGTCACCATTACAGACTTAGCAGGAAACGCCCTTTCTTGGGCCAGTGCAGGAGGGGTTGGTTTTAAAGGATCAAGGAAGTCCACTCCTTTTGCTGCGCAGATAGCTGCAGAAAATGCTGCAAAAGCGGCTCAAGAGTTTGGCTTGAAATCTGTAGAGGTATATGTTAAAGGACCTGGAGCCGGGAGAGAAGCTGCTATAAGAGCTTTGCAGGCTGCAGGCATAGAAGTCAATGCAATAAAAGATGTTACACCAATTCCTCATAATGGCTGCAGACCACCAAAGCGTAGAAGGGTTTAAGGAGGTGAAATCAATTTATGTCAAAATATATTGGACCATCATGTAAGTTGTGCCGCAGGGAAGGCCAGAAACTTTTCCTGAAAGGTGATAAATGCTATACCGATAAATGTCCTGTGGCAAGGCGTCCTTATGCCCCTGGACAGCATGGTCAGAGCAGGAAAAAGATGAGCTATTATGGAACTCAGTTAAGAGAAAAGCAGAAGGCCAAAAGGGTATATGGAATAATGGAAAGGCAGTTCAGGAGATATTTTGAGGAAGCTGAGCGCATGAAGGGTATGACTGGCGATAATTTGTTCCAGCTATTGGAAAGAAGACTGGATAATGTGGTATACAGAATGGGATTTGCTTCATCCAGGCCACAGGCAAAGGAGATGGTAAGTCACGGTTTCTTCAAAGTAAATGGTAAAAAGATTGATGCACCGGCTTATAATATAAAGTTAAATGATGTAATTACAGTAAGCGATAGGCATAAAGATAATGAAATGATTAAAGGTAACCTTGATATTCAGAGAACCATTCCAGCCTGGTTATCCGTAGATAGGGATAAAATGGAGGGTGTTGTTGTTGGAATGCCTAAGAAGGAAGATATGGATATACAGTTTGAGGATCACCTTATAATCGAGCTTTATTCGAAATAATAATGCCCTCAAATCCTGCCAGTTATTAAGGAGGGTTATAATTAATGTTAGAAATAGAAAAGCCTAAAATTGACAGGGCAGAGGTTTCAGATGACGAAACCTATGGTAAATTTATAATTGAGCCACTGGAAAGAGGTTATGGCATTACCCTGGGCAATGCAATGAGAAGAATAATGCTTTCTTCATTGCCTGGGGCAGCTGTTTCCTCTGTAAAAATAGATGGGGTGCTGCATGAGTTTTCAACTATACCTGGTGTGAAAGAAGATGTAGTTGAGATTATTTTAAATCTTAAAGAGCTATCAGTTAAATTGTATAGCCCTGAAACAAAGATAGCAAGAATCGAAGCAGTTGGACCTGGAGTTGTAAAGGGTGGGGATATAAAAACCGATGGTGATGTGGAAATAGTTAATCCTGACCTTCATATAGCAACCCTGGAACAAAATGCAAAGCTGAATATGGAGCTTACCATTACACCCGGACGTGGTTATGTCACAGCTGAAAAGAATAAAAAGCAGGATCAGCCTATCGGGATCATACCTATAGATTCAATTTATACTCCAGTAAAGAGGGTAAACTTCAGTGTGGATAATACAAGGGTTGGTCAGATAACAGATTATGATAGACTTACCCTTGAGGTATGGACCAACGGAACATTAAAGCCCGATGAGGCTATCAGTCTCGCTGCTAAAATTATGATTGAGCATTTGAATCTATTTGTAGGCCTTACAGAAAAAATTGATGATATAGAAATTGTTGAAGAAAAGGAAGAAGATAAAAGGGATAAGGTCCTGGATATGACCATAGAGGAGTTGGATCTGTCCGTAAGATCATATAACTGTCTGAAAAGAGCCGGCATAAATACTGTAGAAGACCTTATTCAACGTACAGAGGAAGATATGATGAAGGTCCGAAATCTTGGCAAAAAATCTCTGGAAGAGGTACAACAAAAGCTGGCACTCCTGGGCCTTAGTCTGAAGAAAAGCGAGGAATAGAGAGGAGGTAAATCATGGGCTACAGAAAATTAGGAAGGCCTTCTGCTCATAGAAGAGCTATGCTTAGAAATCTTGTTACCTCACTGCTCAAGCATGATAAGATTATAACTACTGAGACAAGAGCAAAAGAGGTCAGGTCTCTGGCAGAACATATGATAACCTTAGGGAAAAGAGGAGATCTACATTCAAGAAGACAGGCTCTATCCTTCATGCTTGATGAATCCACTGTAAAGAAATTATTTGATGAGATAGCCCCGAAGTATGCAGATAGAAATGGTGGATATACCAGGATTATAAAGCTTGGCAATAGGAGGGGCGATGGTGCACCAGAGGTAATAATAGAGCTTGTATAGATTATGTAGGGATTAAGTTTTCTTAATCCCTATTTTAGAATATTTTTTAGAAGGTGTACCGATATGGATAATTTTTTTATAAAGACAAAGAATTTGACATATATATATGGGAAAGAAAAGAACAGCAAACCTGCTTTAAAGAACATTGATGTAGGTATAAAAAAGGGAGAGTTTGTTGCAATCCTTGGTGAAAATGGTTCTGGTAAATCGACGTTTGCACGGCTTTTAAATGCCCTGATTATTCCCACAGATGGAGAGGTATTTATAAAGGGCATAAATACTAAAGATAGTACAAAAGTCTGGGATATCCGTCAGACTGTAGGCATGGTTTTTCAAAATCCAGATAATCAGCTTGTTGCCACAATAGTAGAGGATGATGTTGCTTTTGGCCCTGAGAATCTTGGGATTAAGCCAGATGAGATAAGAAAACGGGTAGATATGGCTTTAAAAGCTGTAGACATGTATGAATACAGGTTTAAAGAGCCACACCGTCTTTCGGGGGGGCAAAAACAGAGGGTTGCTATTGCAGGTATTATAGCAATGAAACCAGAATGTATAGTCCTGGATGAACCTACAGCTATGTTGGACCCTTTGGGAAGGTCCGAAGTTATGGAAACAATCGTTAGACTGAATAAAGAAGAAGGAATTACCATAATACTTATTACGCATTTTATGGAAGAAGCTGTTCTGGCGGACAGGGTAATAGTTATGAGCAAGGGGGAAATAAAAATGGACGGAACACCTAAGAGCGTTTTTAGCGATGTTGAAAAGATTAGGAGCTACGGCCTGGATGTTCCACAGGTTACTGAATTATCATATTTGCTTAGACAGGATGGAATTAATATTCCACCTGATATCCTTACAGTAGATGAAATGGTGGACGGTCTATGCCAATTAAAGTAGAAGATGTAAGCTATATATATGGGAAAAATACCCCCTTTGAAACGAAAGCCCTGAATAATGTGAGTTTAGAAATAGATGATGGTGAATTCATTGGACTTATTGGACATACAGGTTCGGGTAAGTCCACATTAATTCAGCATCTGAACGGCCTTTTAAAGCCTACCAGCGGAAAGATATTTGTTGATGGGATTGATATAACCGAACATGGTGTAAGTCTTAAAGAGGTTAGGAAAAAAATCGGACTTGTTTTTCAATATCCTGAACATCAGCTTTTCGAGGAGACTGTATATAAAGATGTAGCTTTTGGCCCAATAAATTTAGGAATAAATTCCGAAGAAATTGACGAAAGAGTGAGATGGGCACTGACCGAGGTTGGCCTTGACTATGAATCTATAAAGGATATGTCTCCATTTGAGTTATCTGGTGGCCAGAGAAGAAGGGTGGCTATAGCCGGAGTGCTTTCAATGCTTCCCAAGGTTTTAATCCTTGATGAGCCTACTGCCGGTCTTGACCCAGGTGGAAGAGACGATATACTCAGGGAGATGAAAAAATTAAACAGTGAAAATGGCATTACTGTTATTCTGGTTTCTCATAGCATGGAAGATGTAGCTAGACTGGCTGATAGACTTATTGTTATGAACAAGGGTGAAATAGTGCTAACAGATACACCACGAGAGGTTTTTAAAGAGTCGAAGTTATTGATGTCAATCGGGCTGGGCGTACCACAGATTACTCTTTTATTTGAAAAGCTTAGAGAGAAAGGCTGGAATGTAAGAAGTGATGTTTTAACTGTGGAAGAGGCAAGAGATGACATATTGAAGAGGGTGAGGATAGATGCTTAGAGACATAACAATTGGTCAATATGTACCGGGAGAATCTGTTATACATCGTCTTGATCCGAGGACCAAGATACTGCTTACCTTGATATTTATAATTTCCTTATTTATCATTGTTAAGTTTTCCGGTTATATAATAGCAGCAGCTTTCCTGTTTGGAGTTATTTATCTTTCCCGAATACCTATAAAATATACGGTTAAAGGGCTCAGGGGAATACTTATAATACTTTTGATTACGATTTTGATTAATATGTTTATGACTCCAGGAAGGGTATTATGGTCATTTCTTTTTTTGAGAATAACTTATGAAGGACTCACCCAGGCTGTTTTTATGGGATTAAGACTTGTTTTTTTGATTGTTGGAACATCACTTCTGACACTTACCACCCCCCCTATTATTATGACCGATGGCATTGAGTATCTTCTAAAACCATTTAGACCTATAGGAGTACCTGCCCATGAGCTGGCGATGATGATGACTATAGCTTTAAGGTTTATTCCTACTTTGATGGAGGAGACAGACAAGATAATGAAGGCTCAAATGGCAAGGGGAGCAGATTTTGAGAGTGGAAATGTGCTTAACAGGGCAAGGAGCATGGTGCCACTTCTTGTGCCTTTATTTATAAATGCTTTTCGTAGAGCAGATGAACTGGCAATAGCTATGGAGGCAAGATGTTATAAGGGTGGAGAAGGAAGGACAAGACTTCATGAATTGAAATACAGCCCAAAAGATTATATTGCATTTTTTATGACTTTTGTAATGGTAGGACTATTTATCTGGAACAGGTATTGGGTCTGGTAGATATGAGAAATATAAAGATAAAGGTTAGATATAAAGGGACTAATTATTGTGGTTGGCAGTCACAGATAAATGGTATTGCTGTTCAGGATGTTATAGAAGGGTCTATTAAAAAAGTTACTGGTGAAGAAGTAAAATTAATTGGTGCAGGCAGGACAGATGCTGGTGTACATGCCCTGGGTCAGGTGGCTAACTTTATGACTGCTTCTTCAATATCGGATAAAAGGTTTCCATTAGCATTAAATGCTAATTTGCCTGATGACATTGTAATTTACGATGCTGAAGAGGTGAATATTGATTTTAATGCAAGATACGACGCTAAAGGGAAGCATTATAGATACTGCATCTGGAATTCCAGATACAGGCCTGGCCTTTTTGATGAATACTGTTACTGGCTCCCACATGAGGTGGATATGGAAATAATGCAAGAGGCTTCAAAAATTTTTATTGGTACTCATGACTTTAAAAATTTTATGTCCTCAGGCAGCAGTATAAAAAATACAGTAAGGACTGTATGGGATATTGATGTATGCAAAAGAAAAGAAATCATCTACGTAGATGTTAAAGGAGAAGGGTTTTTATATAATATGGTAAGGCGGATTGCAGGTTGTCTTATAGAGATTGGAAAAGGGAAAAGGGATATTTCGGATGTTGCGAATTTAATTGACAATGAGGGATATTTTTTTAGCTATATGACACTGCCGGCTAAAGGACTATTTCTTGTGGAAGTATACTATTGACATGATGAGCAAACTTTATTATACTGGAAATAGTGTCTTGGAAGCCCCGCTAATTCTGGATACTAAACTCATATTCAGGAGGGAAAAGAATGCAGAGCACATATATGGCAAAGCCACAGGGAATAGAGAGGAACTGGTATGTAATTGATGCTACAGGCAAACCGCTCGGAAGACTGGCCAGTGAAGTGGCAAAAATATTGACAGGCAAAAATAAGCCAATTTATACGCCTCATGTTGATACAGGAGATTATTGCATAATAATCAATGCTGATAAGGTTGTCCTTACAGGAAAAAAAATTAATCAAAAGCTATATAGACATTATTCCGGTTATCCGGGAGGAATGAAAGAGACACCATATAAGGAAATGCTTGTAAAGAAGCCGGAATTTGTTATATTTGAAGCGGTTAGAGGTATGCTACCGAAGAATAGACTTGGCAGGAAGATGATAAAGAAGTTAAAGATATACAGGGGCTCGGAGCATAAGCATGAGGCTCAGAAGCCGCAGCCTTTAGAGCTACACCTATAAGAGGAGGTATGTAAATGGCAGCTTATTATTATGGCACTGGGAGAAGAAAGAATGCTGTAGCCAAGGTTAGATTATATCCGGGTACGGGTTCTATTACTGTGAATGGGCGAACACTTGATGATTATTTTGGACTTGAGACATTAAAGCAGATAATAAGGCAACCTTTAGATCTTACAAATTCATTGAACAGATTTGATATAGTTGTGGATGTGATGGGTGGAGGCTTATCAGGCCAGGCCGGTGCGATAAGACATGGCATAGCAAGGGCATTGGTTGAGGCCGAACCCGATTTGAGGCCCGCCCTCAAGAAGGCAGGTTTTCTCACCAGGGACCCAAGGATGAAGGAAAGGCGCAAATATGGCTTAAAGAAAGCAAGGAAAGCACCACAGTTCTCAAAGAGATAGTTCCCATGGAAGGGACGAGCAAAGGCTCGTCCTTTTTTGTTATATGAAATTTTTAATTCACACCAAGATGATATGAATTATTTAATTATTATTGTCAAAAAAATATTTAATAAAATTTTCAAAAATACTGGAGGAATTTTCGGTTGTTTGTAGAAATATATATGTTATAAGTGGGTAGTCCAGTTAAAAGGAGTGCTTTAAATGGGGCTTTATCCTGTAAAAAACACAAGACTTTATGAAGTTGTGGTTAATAGAATAGAGGATATGATAAAGACAGAAAAATTAAAACCGGGAGATAAGCTGCCATCAGAAAGAGATATGATGGAATTATATAATGTTAGCAGAAGCGTCATTAGGGAAGCATTCCGTGTCTTAGAGTCTAAAGGGGTTGTAAAAAGCAGACCTGGCGGAGGAAGGTATCTGGCTACTACAACTGACCATCCTATGGAAATGGTCTCCCTGTACAATATAGAGTATGGCACTATATCTGATTTTATAGAGGCACGTGAACTTATAGAGGCAGATGTGGCAAGGTTAGCTTGCATAAGGGCGGAAAGAAAGGATATAAACAGGCTCAAGAGTATTGTAAATGACCTTATTTATCGGGATAATTTGAAGCTAAAGGAATACAGAGAAAAAGATAAAGACCTTGAGTTTCACATTGCCCTTGCAGAGGCTACTCACAATTTCATGCTGAAAGAGATTATGACAATTCAAATACAGTTTGCTAAAAACTTAAACATTAAAAATTATATAAATGAGAAAGAATGGCTGGGCCTTTGTGAAGATCATATGGATATCTTAAGGGCTGTTGAGGATAAAAATATAGATAAAGCTCAGGCTCTTATAAAAAAACACATTGAATCACTAAAAAGCATAATACTTTCAGAAGATATTAGTTCAAGGAATTGAAGGGGGTGATGCAAGGGAGACATAAACTGCAAGAGTTCATATTTTATTAGAAAGAGGGGGAAAGTTTATGGAGAAAAGAGACTCCTTTGCAACCCGGTTCGGCTTTATTGCCGCGGCAATGGGCCAGGCCATAGGCACAGGGAATATATGGAGGTTCCCCAGGGTTGCAACAGCTAATGGCGGTGGCCCGTTCATGGTGGCCTACATTGTGGCACTTCTTGTATGGTCAGTGCCTCTACTTATTGCAGAGGTTGTCATGGGGAGGCATACCAGAGAGGGCACAGTAGGTGCTTTCAGGGATTTCATGGGGAAAAAGTATACATGGATGGGTGGCTGGATGGTATTTGTCTGTCTTGCTTTAGGGGCTTATTATTCAGTTACCATGGGCTGGACTCTTAAATATTTCACACTGGGCATTTCTGGTGCATTAAAGCCCGGGGTTGATACAGAACTGTTATGGAACAATTTTGTAGCATCACCATGGCAGGGCATCTTATTCCATACAATATCTGTGGCTCTTGCTGCATATGTTGTATTCAGAGGAGTAAACAAGGGGATAGAGACAGCGTCAAAGTTTATGATACCTACCCTTTTTGCACTTCTGATTATTGGTATGATAAGAGCGCTGACACTACCCGGTGCAGTAGGTGGTTTGAATTATCTATTCAATCCAGACTTTAGCCAACTTTTAAGCGGCAAGGTATGGCTGGAGGCATTTACACAGTCAGCCTGGTCTACTGGTGCTGGGTGGGGCTTTATGATTACCTATGCAGTATACACCAGGGAAAAGGAAGACGTGGCATGCAACGGTTTTATTACAGGATTTGCTGATACATCAGCAGCACTAATCGCAGCCATGACAGTTATACCAACAATATTTGCGCTGGCACCTGAAAGCTTAAATGAGGCTATTGGTGCAGGAAATACCGGGCTCACATTTATATGGCTTGCAAAACTATTTCCTGAGATGCCAGGTGGTTCTATTATAGCCACTGTTTTCTTCCTGGCAATGGGTTTTGCTGCACTTACTTCTTTATATGCAATGTATGAAGTTGGCATAAGAAATTTCATGGATGCAGGCTGGAGCAGGAATAAAGCTGCAACCTTTGTGGTAGCATTATGCTTCTTGGGTGGATTGCCATCTGCCATAAATATAGAGTTTTTAAACAACCAGGACCAGGTTTGGGGTGTTGGACTATTGGTTAGTGGCTTATTGGTTTCACTGGCAATGATGAAGTATGGTCTTGAAAAGGCCAGGCTGGAGGATATCAACCCTGTATCTGATATCAAGATAGGCAGATGGTGGAACTACTGTGTAATGCTCTTCCCTGTTATGTTTATAGTCATTTGTGGCTGGTGGATATATCAGGAATTTACATGGTATCCTGACACATGGTGGAATCCATTGGAGACTTACAGCCCGGCTACAATGTTCTTGCAATGGGCATTAGTGATAATAGTATTTGTATTATTCAATAATACATTAGCAAAAGCAATAAAGGCAAAGAGCCCTGAACTCCTTCAGAAGGAGGGGAAATAAATGAATATAGGCAGTTTAATTACAATGATTATAGTCCTGTGCTTAATTTTTGGTGGACTGCTTTACTTTCTCAATATTGCATTTACCAGTGAGGGCAAAAGAAAGGAATAGAAGTTCTGCGGGCCTTTTGGCCCGCACTATAAAATCTCTCAACTGGTCTGCTGAGTATACTTGGTTTACTGAGGATAGGGAGTGAGTATTATGGATGTAAAGCCAGTGAAAACCACGAAACTATACGAGGGTGTCATTGACTACATAATAGAGATGATAAATAGTGGTGTAATAAGGCCTGGACAGCAGCTCCCTACTGAAAATGAATTTATTGATATGCTTAAGGTAAGCAAAGGGGTGCTTAGAGAGGCCTTCAGGGTACTGGAATATAGAGGGATCATTGAGACCCGCCCTGGTGAAGGAAGATATATGCGTTCAATAATTGGAGAATTGGGCAGGGATATAGATTACTATCAGAAATATCGAAGAGCGTCTCTCCTTGATATCTGCGAGTGCAGACAGATGATTGAGGTAGGACTTGTGAGATTAGCAGTAAGGAGGGCTACACCTAAGGACATTGATGAACTGGGTGAAATTAATCAGAGGATGAGAGACATGGTCTTAGATGACAAGGAAACTGACCTGGATATGGAATTTCATCTGGCAATTTCCAGGGCTGCACATAATATCGTGCTCCTGGAATCCATGCAAAATATTATTAACACTTTGAAGAATATTAATGAAAAATCAGCATTAACATATCAAGCCTGGAGGACATTATGCTTTGAACATCAGGATATTTTTGAGGCGGTTGCATCAAGAGACGAGAACAGGGCAGTATATGCTATGCGTACACACCTTATGAATCTCCGAAATGCTATTATGGAATCAAGGGAGGGGATGATATGAGAACAATAAGAAATGTGTTTGCTGTAGATTCTCATACAATGGGAGAGCCGACCAGGGTTGCAATAGGAGGAATAACGGATATACCAGGTAATACAATAGCAGCAAAAAAGACTTATATGGAAAGTAATATGGACAATTTGAGGAGTTTTTTACTCAATGAACCCCGTGGGCATGGTGATATGGTGGGCTCAGTAATATTACCACCTGTTTCAAGAGAGGCATCTATAGGAGTCATTTTTATGGACTGCGGTGGCTATCTCAATATGTGCGGGCATGGTACCATAGGTACGGTAAAGGTAGCACTGGAGATGGGCCTGGTTCCTAAAACAAGCCCTATTACCAGATTTAAGATTGAGACACCAGCTGGCTTGGTGGAGGTTTCTGCGGTAGTTGATGGAGATGAAGTAGGAGATATAAGTTTTATTAATGTTCCTTCATTTATATATAAGGAAAACGTTGGCATAAACCTTAATGGGTATACAGATGTAGCATTAGATATATGCTTTGGAGGAAGTTTTTTCGGGATTCTACCAGCCGAAACCCTTGGGCTTAAGATTGAAAAAGAAAATATACCCAAATTCATAGAGCTTGGACTTTTAATAAGAGATAAGATAAACAAAGAGTACGAAGTAATACATCCATCTATGCCTCATATAAAAAAGGTAGATCTGATAGAGTTTTACGGGCCTGCTGATGTCGAAGGGGCAGAATATAAAAACATAGTCATATTTGGCAATGGCCAGTTTGATAGGTCTCCCTGTGGTACGGGTACGTCGGCTAAACTGGCACTGATGTACGGACGAGGCGAGATTGGAATAGGCGATACGGTTGTATCAGAGAGCATACTTGGTACCTGCTTCAAAGGCAAAATTTTAAAAGAAGTGGCTGTAGGCAACCTGAATGGGATTGTCCCTGAGATAAGTGGCAGGGCTTATATTACAGGGTACAACCATCTTCTAATTGAGTCAGAAGATATTTTTAAAGAGGGTTTTGCATTTAATGAAAGGGGGTCATTGATTTGAGGATAGAAAGTCATCCAATCTTGGAGTTTAAAAGAGGCAATGCATTAAAGTTTATATTTGATGGACAGGAAATGGTAGGTTATGAAGGAGAAACCATAGCAGCAGCTCTTCATGCAAATGGTGTAAAAATTCTTTCGCATAGTCTTAAAGAAGGACGTCCAAGGGGTTTTTATTGTGCCATAGGCAACTGTTCTTCATGCCTCATGAAGGTAAACGGCACTCCCAATGTAAGGGTATGCACTGAGCCTTTAAAGGATGGCATGGTAGTAGAAACCCAACATGGAAAGGGAGTTATAAAATGATAAAAACTGATGTTGCAATTATAGGAGGCGGCCCTGCCGGGCTTTCAGCGGCGATTGCAGCGGCAGACATGGGTGCGCACGTAACCCTTGTAGATAGGAATCAAGAACTCGGAGGGCAGCTTTTAAAGCAGACGCATATGTTTTTTGGTTCACGGGAGGAATATGCATCTACGAGGGGCTTTGACATTGCAAATATATTAAAAGAAGAACTTAAAAAAAGAAATGTAGATGTGCTTTTAAACACCACGGTGGTTGGATATTACAAAGACGACGGCGTGTGGGGAATGGAACATGGCGAAGATAAATTTGTGAAACTGAAAGCAAAGAAGACCGTTGTTGCCACGGGAGCAATGGAAAGGCATTTGCTGTTTCCGAATAATGACCTCCCGGGTATATATGGTGCCGGTGCTGTACAGACCTTGATGAACCAATATGGAGTAGTACCAGGGAAGAGGGTCTTAATGGTTGGTGCGGGAAATATCGGACTTATTGTCAGCTACCAGCTTTTGCAGGCAGGCGTGGAGGTGGCTGCAATAATTGATGCTGCACCGACTATAGGTGGTTACCTTGTGCATGCATCAAAGGTAAGGAGGCAGGGAGTGCCTATAATGACCTCCTATACTGTTAAGAAGGCTTATGGTAACGGCGTACTGGAAGGCGCTACTATAGTAAAGGTAGATAATAGGTTTCAGCCTATACCAGGTACAGAGATGGACATGGATATTGACACTATGTGCATAGCAGTTGGTTTAAATCCATTAGTGGAACTGCTCTGGCAGGCAGGTTGTGAGATGAGGTATATACCGCAACTGGGCGGCCATGTCCCAGTAAAGGATGAAAACTATGAGACAACTGTCGAAGGTATATATGTAGCTGGTGATGCTGCTGAAATAGAGGAGGCTACATCTGCAATGGTAGAGGGCAGGATAGCCGGCCTTAATGCTGCGTATACCATGGGATTTGACAATGGACATTATTGTGATGAAAGAGAAAAGGCGATAAAGAGGTTGCAGGACCTGAGGTCAGGTCCGGTTGGTGTAAAGATTAGTAATGGTTTATTAAAACTTGCTGAGGAGGCAGTTTGATATGATATCGGAGAAGCTTTTAAGAGAAGGAGTGGCAGATGAGAGCGACCTGAAAGAGGTTATACCTCCCGACTGGGCATTGGAGAAGGGGCCAGTTGCTGTGGCAGAGTGCTTTCAGGAGATTCCCTGTAATCCCTGTTCTACCTATTGTAATAGGGGAGCAATAGTTTTTGAAAATATCAATGACAGGCCGATAATAGATTATGAGAAATGTAACGGATGCACTCTGTGCGTCAGCAAATGCCCCGGCCTGGCCATATTTATAATAGACAAAAACTTTTCAGAGGACGAGGCTACTGTTATGCTTCCCTATGAATTTTTACCGCTACCCAAAAAAGGAGATGTAGTGACGACTCTGGATAGATATGGTCGGCCTGTAGGAAAGGGAAAAGTAATAAGAGTGCAGAACACCAGATATAATGATAAGACCCCTCTCATATCTGTAACAGTTCCTAAGGATATGGCTATGGTGGTCAGGAACATAAGGGTGGAGGTGTAAAAAAATGGAAGAAAAAACAGTGGTATGCAGATGTGAAGACATTACGGTTGAAGAAATTGAGGAACTGATAGACTTAGGGTATGATGAGATAGAAGAAATTAAGAGGATCACCCGATGCTCTATGGGCCCGTGTCAGGGCAGGACATGCAGAAACCTGCTTATTCAGGTTGTAGCTTCGAAAACAGGGAAAAAGATAGATGAGCTTCATATACCCACATACAGGCCGCCGGCGAAGAATATAAAGATGACTGCTCTGGCAGGGGGTGATGAAGATGAAAAGTAGTGCTGAGATAGTTATAATCGGGGCAGGGATATCTGGCCTGGCCACAGCATACAATCTTGCAGTCAGAGGGATGAAGGACATAGTAGTAATTGAAAAAGGATATATAACCAGCGGCTCTACTGGACGATGCGGAGCAGGTGTAAGGCAACAGTGGGGTACAGAGATGAACTGCAGACTTTCAAAGGCAAGTTGCGAGATACTGGAAAACTTGGAGGAAATATTGGATTACAAGCGCAGTATAGAATTTAAACAGGGGGGATACCTGCTGTTTGCAACTACAGAGAAAGAAGTAGAACAGTTTGAAAAGAATGTGACACTGCAGAATAGCCTTGGTATAAATTCCAGTATGCTCTCCATCGATGAAGCACTGGAGATTGTACCGGATATGAACACTGAAGGTGTAATGGCCTTTGCCTTCCATCAGAAAGATGGTCATGCAAACCCGTTTCATACCACCTTTGCCTATGCAGAAGCAGCAAGAAGATTGGGTGTAGAAATAAATACCTATACAACGGTCACGGGCATAAAAGTGGAAAATGGCAGGATAGAATCGGTTATAACAGATAAAGGTGAAATCAAAACGCACAGGATATTAAACGCTGCCGGTGGTTTTGCAAAGGATATAGGCAGAATGGTTGGTGTAGAGCTACCACTAAAACCTGAAAGGCATGAAATATTAGTGACGGAACCAGTAGAACCGATACTTGGCCCCATGCTTATGTCATTTTCATGGAATTTTTACATTCAGCAAGAACCCAACGGCACATTTATAATGGGTTATGGTGAACCCAATAACCCTGAAAGCCAGAAAATTGATTCATCATGGCATTTTGCCCAGGAAATGGCCAGGAAAGCCATCGGTGTATATCCTCCTCTTTCAAGGGTAAGGGTGGTAAGGCAGTGGGCAGGTCTATATATGATGACCCCTGATTCTCAGCCCATATACGGCAGTATTCCTGGTGTGGATGGTTTCTATATAGCTGCTGGCTTTAGCGGCCATGGATTTATGTTTGGGCCGATCACAGGGGTATTGATGGCAGAATATATACTGGGTGAAGAACCTGAAATTCCCATAAATATGCTGGATGTCGGCAGATTTGAAAGAGGGGAGCTTATTTACGAGCCTTCCGTTGTTTAAGGTTTTATGTTAATATAAAGGTATAAAAAAGTTGGGGGGAAAAGTATGAAACTAGCTGTAAAAAATGAACTCTGTTCAGGATGCAGGGCCTGTGAGCTCATATGTTCCTTGTCTCAGCGGGGCGAAAATAATCCACATCTGGCTGCTTTAAATATTGTGCCACATTTTCCGGTACCGGGAATATATGAAATTAAGATTTGCGACCAATGCGGCGACTGTGCTGAGGTCTGTCCATTTGAGGCAATACATGAGGAAAATGGCGTATATACAATAAATGAAGATGAGTGCACAGGGTGCGGCATATGCCTTGATGCCTGCCCCAATGATGTCCTTACCATGCCTGATGATTATACTATACCGATAAAGTGTACCAATTGTGGCGACTGTGTTCTTATCTGCCCGAGAGAGGCAATCTATGATGCAGATGCTGCATCCAGAGAGGAGGCTGTATGATGCTATATGGATATGCTGGGAAAATATTAAGAGTTAACCTGACCGAGAAGACCCATCATATAGAGCCACTGCCCGAATACATGGCCAGAGAATACATAGGGGGCAGAGGATTTGTTGCTAAAATATTATATGATGAAATTGAAATAGGCATAGACCCGCTGGGTCCAAAGAATAAGCTGATTATAGCACCAGGGCCCCTTACAGGCGTATTTCTCACTGCAGGTGGTAAGACAGAGCTCGGCACATTATCTCCTGAGACTGGTGGTTATGGAGATTCCAATATAGGTGGTCATATAGGACCAGAAATAAAGTATGCAGGATATGATATGATTATACTGGAAGGAAAAGCACCTGAAAAAACTTATTTATATATTGAAGATAATAAGATAGAGTTCAGGGATGCGTCAAAATATTGGGGCATGGAGTGCATGGAAGCTGAAAAAGCCTTGAAGAGTGACCTTGGGGAGGATTTTCAGATATTACTTATTGGCCCCGCTGGAGAAAATATGGTCAAGTTTGCATGTATTTCCCATGACTACGGCAGACAGGCAGGACGTACTGGCGTAGGAGCTGTAATGGGTTCTAAAAACCTTAAGGCAATAGCAGTAAAAGGTACACACTCTATACCACTGTATGATAAGGATGAGGTAATAAATATAGGGAAGCAGATGTTCAAAGCATGCAAAGAAAAGGATGCAGAGGCACAGTGGAGCATATATGGCACCATAGGTGTTACAGATTGGTGCAATGAGGTTGGCGCATTTCCAACAAAGAATTTTTACGACGGATGGAATCCTAACTACAAAAACCTGAATGGGCCTACGGCTAGAGAAGAGATAATAGTGAGGGACAAAGGGTGTTTCTGCTGTCCCATACCATGCGGCAAGTATTCCCATGTCAAAAAAGAAGGCTATGACGTATATGTGGAAGGGCCTGAGTATGAGTCTAATGCCTTAATAGGCGGAAGCTGCTATTTTGATGATATAAAAGATGTAGCCTATGGCAATGCCATACTGGATGAGCTGGGCATGGACTCTATTTCCGGCGGCAATGTCATTGCCTTTGCCATG
Source organism: Thermoanaerobacteraceae bacterium (assembly GCA_030016635.1). Taxonomy (GTDB): domain Bacteria; phylum Bacillota; class Thermoanaerobacteria; order Thermoanaerobacterales; family UBA4877; genus JASEJQ01. The sequence continues at coordinate 28,572 of JASEJQ010000021.1, forward strand.
GAATGCTTTGAGAGAGGGGTCATTACGAAGGAAGATACGGATGGCAGGGAGATTAAGTTTGGTGATATAGACTCCTTTAAATATCTGGCCGAAAAGATTGCAAAGAGGGATGGCATAGGTGACCTCCTGGCAGAAGGTGTAAAGAGGGCGTCAAAGATTTTGGGCAGGGGTTCAGAGGACTATGCTATACAGATAAAGGGCCTGGAATGGAGCGGATATGAATCCAGGTATGCCCCTGCCAATATGCTGGCATACATGACATGCGATGTAGGTGCTCATCACAACAGGGCATGGGCCATTACCTATGATGTGGCTACAGGAAGGGATAAGCTGGAGGGCAAGGCCGACAGAGTGATTGAACTGCAGCACATAAGACCGCTATTTGACATGCTGGGCTGCTGTAGGTTGCAATGGGTGGAGATATCCTTAGAGCTGGACTATTATCCAAGGATATTAAAGGCAGTTACCGGTTTTGATTATGATATGGATGACCTCTTAAAACTCTCTGAAAAGGTCTGGAACCTCACCAGGGCATTCTGGAAAAAGCATAATCCTGACTTTGGCAGAAGCTGGGATTATCCGCCAGCCAGAATAATGAACGAGCCTATACCATCTGGACCTGCTCAGGGCAAGTATATACCAAAGAAGGATTTAGACTGGCTCTTGGATGACTATTATAAAAAGAGGGGCTGGACTGAAGACGGAATACCTACAAGAGAAAAGCTTGAAGAGCTTGGTCTGAATTTTGCAGTAAAAGACCTATATGGGGTGTGAATATGAAAATAACATTAAAGGCATTGGGCGGAATGAAGGAATTCTTCCCTGATAAAAAAGAAATTCTTGAGGTAGAAACGGAGAATGGCAAAAATATATCTGACATATTAAAAGATAACGGAATAAACCCTGACATAGTAATGCTAGTGATGCTTGGCGGTAAAAATGTTGGTAAAGACTATATTCCTAAGGATAATGAAGAGGTGGGACTCCTCCCACCTCTTGCCGGAGGCTGATGCCTCCTTTTTACGTTCCAGAAAGTACATGTACTATCGCAATGATAACTCCTGCGACACCCTCCCCACCAAGTGCTCCGGATGCCATAAGTTCACCTTTCTCTGTAGTTTTTGGATAGTACTTGTTTGTTATAAACCTTATAAGCCCACCCAGAGCGGCTGTTGTAGAAATGGACATGGGGAGATATACTCCTATGCCAATAGTGGTGGCAGGGAGGTTGAGCCAATAGAGTATTATTCCTACAACCAGGCCTATTATGAATGCTGGGGGATTTGGAAGGCCACTTACCATGGTTGATACCGCATATGCCTGCGGTGCTACCAGCTGTGTACCAGGGCCCATAGCACCATAAGCCTGATGCATTATGAATATGACAGCAGTAGAGACTACTGCACCTACTATTCCACCTATGGCCTCAGCATAAACCTGTGCTTTTGGGGAGGAATGGAGAATATAACCTGATTTGAAATCCTGTAAATTATCACCGGCCAGGCCACATGCTACTGCTACTACGCAGGCGATAAAGAATGACTCCATAAAGCCGGGATTTACAACTGCTTTTGTTACCAGTAAAACGATTATGCCAAAAATCTCCATTGGATCTATCCCAGTTTGTCCGTCTATCATGGCAGCCATAGCTGTGGTTATCCATACGCCAAGTATGACTATAATACTTGGTATTAAAGACATCTGTGTAAACACAGTGAGCAGAAAAGCAATTATTATGAAAGCCCATGGAGCCCATTTGAGGTTTACATCGGTATCCTGGCTCCTAAACATAGGTCCAAATATCTTTTTTGCCTGAGGGATAATTGATTTAAAAAGCAGACCAAGTCCACCACCAACAATTATTCCTATACCTAAGCTATTGGTAAATGCCGTGGCTCCTGCTACATCAAAAATACCCATAGCAACAGTGATTGGCATTATTATAAAGTAGCTCAATACTGCTCCTGCAAACCAGCTTAATGTGTATAGTGGACCAATAATATAACCTATGCCAAGAGCCATAGGTGATATCCAGGCACCAAACTGTATATTCCTTTTCCATAAAAATTGAGGAAGCCATGCACCAGGGATTAATCCCCACTGATCCCTTAATGCAGTAAATATGGCAACTATTCCGAGTGATGAGAAAAGATACCTGGCTTTGGTACCACCCTCATCTCCGGCCAATAATGTATCAGCTGAGGCTTTACCCATAGGATATGGAAGTTGCATTTCCTCCACAAACTGTCTCCGGTATAATGCACAAAATATTACGCCCAATACTGTACCTGCTAAAACTACAATAAAGAGTTCCCACGGATTTACAACTGCATCCTTTTGTATCATCCATATGCCGGGAATTGTAAAGGCAACACCACCTGCCACCATTCCGCCTGCAGACATGGCAGTATGTGTAACATTTATCTCATTTAGATTGGTGTGCCCCAAAAGTCTTAATATTGTCAGAGATAAGATAGCCACAAATATTGTTGGCCATGGGAGTGCACCCATGCGTAGGGCAACGTAGGTTGAGCTGGTTGTGATAAGGACGGAACCCAATGCGCCAATTATCATGCCTCTCAGGGTAAACTGCTCATGGAAATTTGTGGCAAATTTAATTGAACCAGATTCCATTTAAATGTCCTCCTTTCTAAAAATAAGGTCTCTGTATGATGGATAACCACCCATACTCTTAGCCATTTTCACCCCCTTGATTATTGCTTTTGCCATTACATCAGCTGCTAAAATGCCAACAGTGGTGACATCAGCCTCGACCATACCTGTGGCCAGGCTGAAAATTGTATCCCCATCAAACATGGTATGGACAGGTCTTATAACTCTGGCATAACCATCATGAGCCATCTGTGCTACTTTATTTATCTCTGCCTTATTTAATTTTGCATTGGTTGCTATGACGCCAATTGTCGTATTTTGTGCAAATGGATTTGTGCCCATGGAAATTCCTTCCTTATACAATTTTATAGTATCTGCAAAACCACTTCTATCGGGTTTAAGAGCACCTGCTACTATCTCTCCTGTTGTATCATCGTATACATCTCCAAATGCATTTACAGCTACTATAGCGCCTACGATAAGATTATTAACCTTGATACTGGCAGTACCCAGCCCAGATTTCATGCAGTTTTCCATTCCAAGTACCTTGCCCACTGTGGCTCCAACACCTGCGCCTACGCATCCTTCTTCGACTATTCCACCTTTTGCATTTTTACAGGCATCGTAGCCCATTGACTTGTTAGGTCTTGATTTGAAATTGCCAACGGGTAGATCAAATAACACAGCAGATGGTATTATAGGCACTTTTGTTATGCCCACATCAAAGCCTATCCCGTGCTCTTCTAAAAAGTCCATAGCTCCACATGCTGCCTCTAAGCCAAAAGCACTTCCTCCAGCCAGCATTATGCCATTTACCTTATCCATCATTGCCACGGGATTTAATAGGGCGATCTCTCTTGTGCCTGGAGCACCACCCCTTACATCCACGCCGCCTACACACCCTTCTTCAAAAAGCACAACAGTGCATCCTTTTAATGCGATAAAGTCAGTAGAGTGCCCTACCTTTATATCCTCTACATCTGTTATTGCATCATACATATGGCATGCCTCCTTCGTTTCTATATTAGAAACATAAGTGCTAATTTTGTTTATTATATTAATTCTACATAAAATGTAATTTTCCTGCTTAAGGTATAAATTAAATTATTTCCATTTTTATGACTTAGGTAGGTAAAATCTTATAAGCCGCATAAAATAGGCAAATTTATTTTCAAAAGGTAGTTTACGACATTATAAAAGAGGTGGAATTTCTTCCACCCCCTTGCTGTGTGATTACTTTTTTCCTATTTTACTAAAAGAAGGCTAATACCTGGTATATATGTGTATATCAGTACAAGAATTATTGCAAGCCCAAGATAAGGTAAAATTTGCTTTGTAAGTTTTTCAAGAGAAATTCCAGATATACCTGATGACACAAAAAGGCAAACACCAAACGGCGGGGTTATTTGCCCCACTGCCAGATTAAATACAGTAATCATGCCAAAATGGACAAGATTAATACCAAGCTGAGAAGCGATTGGAAAGAATATTGGTACCAGTAATAGGATGATTGCAGTAGTATCAAGGAACATACCGGCTACCAAATAGACGATATTAACGAGGAGTAAAAACATCCATTTATTGTCTGCTATAGAAAGTATGGCAGATGCAGTTGTCTGTGGTATATTTTCTATGGTCATTACCCATCCAAAAAGTGAAGCCATAGTAATAAGTGTCATAACCATAGCACTGGTGAGACCGGCATTTAAAAACATTTTTTGCATATTTTTTATATTTAATTCTCTATAAATAAAAATTCCAACGAATAAAGAATAAACAACAGCAACAACAGCAGCCTCTGTTGGTGTAAATATACCGCCATATATGCCTCCCAGTATAATGGCAGGCATTAAGAGCCCCCATATGGCCTTGACAAAGGAACTTAGCAGCTTATACAGGCTGGTCTTGTGTGTAGTAGACGTAATGCCATGTCTTTTTACATAAAGATAAGATAAACCCATATAAGCTAAAGCAGCTATAAGCCCTGGTATAATGCCAGAGAGGAAGAGGTCTCCCACGGACGCTCCTGTGATAGTCCCATATATCACAAAGGGAATACTTGGTGGTATAACAACACCTAATGTGCCTCCTATGGCCTGTATTGCAGCAGCAAAGTCCTCTGGATATCCCCGCTTTTTCATTTCAGGATACATAATACCACCTATGGCTGCGGTTGTAGCAGCTGATGAACCAGAAATGGCAGCAAAGAATGCACAGGCCGCTATACTTACATGGGCAAGGCTCCCTGTGATCCACCCCAAAAGTTCATTAGCAAAGTCTACAAGACGCTTTGATATCCCGCCATATTGCATTAACTCACCAGCTAAAATAAAAAACGGTACCGCAAGCAAGGGGAATGAATCGGCCGATGTAAACAGTCTTTGAGGCATAACCAGGAGTGGAATAGCACCCTTATATAAAATGGCTATAAGCGTGGAAAGTCCGAGGGAATAAGCGATCGGTACACCTATGAAAATGAATATCAGCAATGAAGAAAATAATATGATTGCGACCGAACTCATTTTATTTCACCTTCTTTCGTTAAAAGCATACTTAAAAGGTGTATGATAGCGAATAAACTGCCTATGGGTATAGCGAGATAAATAATTCCTATTGGTATGTGCATGGAAGGTGACAGTTGAGGCATATTGCTGTTTGACAGGTTGATACCATATACAACCAAAAAAAACGATAGGATTATCAAAAGGATATAACTGATTTTTTTAAATATTTCTTTTATCCTATAAGGTAAATTTATTACTAATGCCTCTACGGCAACATGTACACCTTTTTTTAATCCTAAACTGCCTCCTATGTATGTTAGCCATATAAGGCAGTATCTGGAAAATTCTTCCGACCATGGTAATGAGTAAAAAAACACATATCTGAATATAACCTGAATGAAGGTTACAGCAGTCATTGCCACTAAGGACAGGACTATAAACAAAACAGAAAATTTCTCTATTATATTACTGATATTTTTTATTACTGTCATATAACCACCTCTTTTTTTATAGGCCGGTGATTTACACCGGCCTTTTTATAGATAATTATTTTGTATTAATTATATTGTTAATCAAATCGGCACCATAT
>JASEJQ010000022.1 GCA_030016635.1 Thermoanaerobacteraceae bacterium
GCTCTGTCTAGTCTTCTCAATACGTCTTGCAGTATCTGCGATTGTACCATTTTATACTCTGGATGTTCTTTTTTATACTGCGGCAGCATGTTTTGTTGTTCTCTGTATGTAAGTCCTTTGCCTTTTTCCTTATAGTGTTTTATTCTTTGATCGAGTGAATAGTTATATAGTTTACGGCAAAGATACAGTGTATAGAACAGCTTTTCTTCTTGCTCTTTCGTAGGTTCTATGAGAAAATGCTGACATATCATCATTTTTTTCTCACCTTGGCTTTCTATGATAAAACTTTCCACACCTATTATGACATATTATTCTAGGACATACAATAGAAATTTATCTCCCACCTATAGAGGATAGGAGACTTCTTTCAAGCTTTTTGTTAAAAATGACAGAATATGCAAAGAAGTATGATATAATATAAATATTCGGAGGATGATATTATAAAAGTGAGCATATTTGATGACTTTTTTATTGACTTAAAGACAATTGTCGCTGTTTGACTTATAGAATAAGATTTACGGTATAATATATACATACGATGAACAGCATAAGATTAACTACAGATACATGATAGTAGACTTAGGAGACATACGCTTCGACGATATAAAGAATACCGAATATTATGACCTGTACTCTCTTCTACCATTAGTTGACAGGGCGAAAAGGCAAAGAGAAGGCATCAGATAGTGTATAAAAATTGAAGGATTTTTTATCTCTATATCGAAATATATATCCTGGTGATGATCATGAAAATGATAAATGTAAATACCCACAAGAGGCAGGAATTTGTAGATATTACCCGGGAAATAGAGGAAATTGTCGTATCCTCTGGAGTAAAGGATGGGGCATGTCTCATATATGTGCCCCATACTACAGCTGGGGTTATGATAAATGAGAATGCTGACCCCGATGTGATTTATGATGTTGATGGTTTCTTCAAGGATATGGTGCCGCAAAGCCTTCATTTCAAGCACAGAGAAGGTAATTCCGACGCCCATATAAAGTCGGGACTCATAGGGACGTCCCTCATGGTGCCGATCTCGGGAGGAGGCCTGGCCCTTGGCACATGGCAGGGCATATACTTTGCTGAATTCGACGGACCGAGGCATAGAAATGTATATATAACGATTTTAAAGGGGATAGACAATGATTGACATAAACAGTATACCCTACGACATTTTAGAGGCCTGCAGCTTCAATGAGCTGACAGCATATATACTGTACAGACGGGGGTTTAAAGACCCGACTACAATAAGGGAGTTCTTAGACCCAGGCCTATACAAGCCTACAGACCCTTTTGAGTTTGAGGACATGGACATGGCTGTCGAAAGGATAAACAGGGCCATACATGATGGTGAAAAAATTCTTGTATATGGCGACTATGATGTGGATGGGATAACCTCCGCCTCTATACTCTATCTGACCTTAAAATCCTTGGGGGCAGACGTAATATGCCACCTCCCCGATCGATTCTCGGAAGGGTACGGCATGAGCATAGATGTCATACACAACCTGCCGGGGCAAGGTGTCAAACTCATCATAACCTGCGACTGCGGCATTGGCAACTTAAGAGAGATAGCATATGCCAACTCCCTTGGTATAGAGACCATAGTAACAGACCACCACACTCCGCCTGATGTGCTCCCGGATGCCCTCTACCTCTTAAATCCTAAATTCTTTCCTGAGGACCACCCAGCAAGGAATATAGCCGGTGCAGGCATGGCCTACTTCCTCTCCAAGGCTCTTATCCATGATGAGGCAGATGGCTTCTTAGACCTTGTGTCTCTTGGCACCATAGCCGACTCTGTCCCCATAAACTTAGAGAACCGTTACCTGCTCCAGAGAGGATGGGATAGCCTCATATCAGGAAAGAGGCCTGGCCTGGCCGCCCTTTTTCAGGTCTCACACCTTAAGGGAGACATCACAGAGGAGGACATAGCCTTCCAGATAATCCCACGGCTCAATTCAGCCGGCAGGATGGATACCGCCATACTCTCCTTTAAACTTCTTACGGAGGACAACATCAACACATGCCTCAACCTTGCAAAGACACTGGACAGGCTAAACAGCGATAGAAAAAAGGTGCAGGATGAAATCCTGTCAGCAGCAGAGAAAGAGATAGAGAACAACAGATTGTATAAGGATGGCATCATAGCCCTGTATAATCCCACATGGCATCAAGGGGTAATAGGTATAGCTGCAGGAAGGATAACAGAGGAATATGGGCTTCCCTCATTATTGATGACAAAAAACAGGGATGGCAATATAGTGGGCTCTGCCCGTTCCATTGACGGGGTATCAATCTACAACATCCTCTCTGGTTGTTCCGATAGCCTCCTTGGCTTTGGCGGCCACACCATGGCAGCGGGCTTTTCTTTAAAAGAAGAAAAACTGGGAGACTTCCTTGACAAATTAAGGTCATACGGTGGGGATATCCAAAGAGTAAAATCGGCATCTTCCGAGCCGGAACTGGAACTTTTCCCAGAAGAGATAAACCAGGACCTTTATAACGCCATAAGAGGCCTGGCCCCTTTTGGCGAGGGCTTCCCCGAACCGGTCTTTATAACGCGGTGCCTTGAGGTGATAGACGACAGCTATCAAAATTTCCATCGGCTCATAATTGGACTGGATGGCAAAAGACTTCACGCCCTGTGGTGGAATGGCCCCAGAAAAAAGCTTGAGCCTGGATACTATGATGTATTGTACACTGTGAATATGGACAGGTATAGAGACATCATCTCCCTCACCATAGAGAATATTGAAAAGAGCATGGAAACGGCCAGGCCAAAGACTGTGCCTGAGTTAATAGACATGAAGGACAAGCCCATAGAAGAGGTCTTAAAAATGGAGGGCTCTTTCTACTGCGAAGGCACGGCCAATGCCAGGGAAGAGACCTGTACAAGGTATACACTGCCTCAATCCGAAAGGCTGATTATCCTATCTGCACCGCCTTCCCCGGGTATACTGAGAGATATAGTCCTCATTTCAAATCCAAAAGAGGTTATATTGTCATTTGCTGCAGACAGCATATTAAGGCCTGACGACGTCCTAAAGAAAATTATGGGCGCTGTAAAATATGCTGAGGATAGAGGAAGGATAGTTGATATACAGTATCTATCCTCCCGTATTGGCATTACAGAGATGGCAGCTTTAAACGGCCTCATGTTATTGAACTCCATGGGGCTTATCGAACTGGAGGAAATAAACAAACTGAAATATTATGTCGTCACAAAAAATGACAAAAAGAAAGAGGATAAGCTGTTAAAGAAAAGATTTATAGATCTAATAGGTGAAATGAACTCGTTCATGGCATGGCTTAAAAAGGCTGGTATAGATGAAATAAAAGACCTAATAAAATAGGGTGCTATATAGTCAGCACCGGCAGAGGCAGCCAGTACGGCCTGGCCATTAAATCAGAATATTCTCCTGTTCCAATCTTACCATTTTCTCTACCATATAGCCAATAACATTGTGAAAATCAGCGTAGTCCTCATCCTCAAGCAAAGCAGTAAGTTTCTTTCTATAGGCTTCATCTATTGGTTTTGTAAAATGCTCATACTCCTTTAATGTATCCACATCCATCATGTATGGCTTTATATCTATCCCTATTGCCTTCCTTAGGTGTACCAGTATCTCAAAACCACCGAGGTCAATATCGCCCCAGTGGTAGAATGACGCACCAGATGGCTTTAATTTATTTAGAAAATTTCTCTTAACCCTATCGCTGAATCCACCCAGATAGAGAATGAGAAAGCCCTTTGGCCTCTTTCTCACAAACTGCTGGTATACAGTAAGGTTTTCTATGGTAAGGACAGCCTTTGAAGCCATTTCCACAACCTGTAACTTTTCCACCATTTCACCGGGTATACCCACGTCTGGCACAAAACTTGATATATCAATTATTCCCTCACCGCAGCTTATTTTAATATTGCCGCTCACATAGAGGTATCCAGGGTTATCCACCACCCCCACGAGGGTTAGGACATCCTTGGGGTTTAGTTCTTTAAGACCCATAAAGTCCTTCAATATCCTGACTACTTTGGACTCCACAGCCTCAAAGGCCTTGGTGTCTCCCAGCATTCTTCCGCTGAAAACCCTCTTTGGTATATCCTCCTTGAGTTTCATTATGGCATTTAAGGATTTGAATATAGCTATAGCCTCATCTGCATTATCCACATCGATGTATATGGGGCTTTTGCCCTCTATAATCCTGCTTCTGACAAACCTATAAAATGGAAGAATCTCATCCGTGGCCTGGCCGGAATACTCCTCGATAGCCTTAAGCATCTCTTCCTCCTTGGAATGTCTCGGCCTCCTCCCCAGAAACTCATATATCTCGTTCGCCTTTTCCACATTCAACGAGACCTTGTCTATGAGGCTGCCCTCATTGTGTTTTACCCAATGTATCCTGATATACCCCTTCTCTACTAAAAACCTCATCTCGCTGTTTATATCCAGCCTGTAGCTTGATGTGGTGTCGTCATAATACTGGGGCATGGTGTCAGGAGTAAACCTGAAGTATATGCCCCTCCTGCCCTCACCCCTGTATGTGCTGCTCCTTTCAAACCTATCTATGAGCTGGTTTAAAACCTTAGCTGCGTACCTCATCCAAGTCCCTCTTTATATCAAAGTTATATGTCCAGGCCTTTGCACCTTCCCTCATTACAAGGATTGTAGTGTTCACATAGGGCCCTATATACTCGCATTTTTCCGTAGGGGCAGCCAGTATCACCTGGAGACCGAGGCTGTTCATAAACGTGAGGGTGGCCTCAATCCTTTCGCTGTCCATCTTGTTGAACGCCTCATCAAAGAGCATCAGGCCGATTGAGTCAATCCAGTTCTTGCCCCTATACATCTGTAGAAAAGAGGCTGTCATCACCACATAGTACGGGGTCTGCGTCTCGCCGCCGGACTTTTCCCTGCTTACCTTTGAAAAGCTGGATACCTGGCCATCTGAATGCCTTATCTCTATGTCATAGGTGAGGTAGTTCCTGTAGTCAGTAAGCTCCGTCATTACCTTCTCAAACTCCTCTTCGCTGTCGGTGGTTATCCTCTCAAAGAGTTCATCCATAGCCTCCTTGTGCCTGGCCTCAAAGGCACTGCTGAAGAGGGTAAACCCCTCCATGAGGAGCGGGTCCATTATCATGTCATAAAAGTTCTTATACTTTGGGTTTGGCCTTATCACAAACCTGTAGCTGTCGCCGCCAAACTCTAAGTCCCTCAGGGCATCATTCAGCATGTCAAACTCCATCTTAGCGCTCTCTATGTTTTCCTTCAGGGAAGCAATGAAGTGCTCCTTAAACTCCTCCTCGGCCTCTTTCCTTGCAAGCTCAATCTTCTCCTCAAACTCCTCCAACTGGCTCTCTTTGAGCTTCTTATGAAACTCCTCAAAGTCAGATAAATCCGTCGAATCTACCCTGCCCCAGAAGTTAAAGTCGCTGTTAAACCTCTGCATGGCAAGCTCTATGCTGCTCTTTTGATTGGCTATCTGAGTCTCCAAGCCCTTCCTGCTGGTCTCAAAGTTTTTGAGGACATCGGCTATATCCCTCTTTGATGTCTCCTCCTCATACCTCTTTGATGCCCATTCCTCTATGTCCACATGCTCTGCTATGAATTTGTCAAGGTCTGCCTTTAATTCCTCTGATACCTCCGTCTCCCTCTCTATCCTGTCATTCAGGTTATTTATATCTGACTCGAGACTGCCTTGTATGCGGCTGCCTTTAAAGAGTTCCTCATCCACACCAGCCTTTTCTTTTTCAACCGCAGTGAGTTTCTGCTGAATGGCCACATATTCCCTCAGGTCCAAGGAGGCCAGCTTGTCCTCCCTCTCCTTTATCTCAGCCTCTGTGGTTTCTGCCTCATCTATTATGTCGTTTATATCCCTTGCTGAGTAATAGAAGTCATCAAAAGGCTTCAGGAGTTCTTTCACATTGCCCAGCCTGTCTATCTCGCTGTTTATAAGGGCCTTCTCCTCCTGTACCTGTCTTAACTCCCTCTCCTTCATCTCCAGCTGCTTGGATGCGGCCTTGCTGCCTATGAAAGGTGTCTCATAAACAGTAAAGTTTATCTGTCTGGCCACACTGTTTTGGTATGTCATGCAGGTAGGTGTTATGGCCCTATCGTATCTGTTAAGCTCATCCACATTTTCACACTTCATGAGGCGGCCCATTATCCTGTTGACATAGGCTCTGGCATATTGGTTTTGTGTCTCTACCTCCTCGGCCAGTGAGCCTGCCTCCATCTGGTCTACATACTTTAAGACCCGTGTGGTGTCCACAAGGCCAACGCCAAATATGTTCTTTCCCTTTTTAACCCTATCATATATGTGGAGGGCTAAATTGAAGTGCTCCTCCGGGACAATGAGGTCAAACCTCTGGGTATTCAAATACCCCTCTATGGCATCTCTCCACCTCTCATCTTTCACTTCTAAAAGCTCACAGAGTATATCGGGGATGCACTCTACACCCTTTTTCTCTTTAAGTCCTTCTGCAATAAGCTGTCGTAGAAGGGTGATGTTCTTGTCATACACCAACCTCTTATTCTTAAGGCTCTTTACGCTGTCTGTAAGCTCCCTCTCCTTTTCGGCCAGGCCCTCAAGCTCTGTCCCCAAGCTGTATATCCGATTTGAGAGCTCATCCGATTCCTTCCTTATCGTTTCATAGGCCAGGCCGAGGCTGTCTGTATCAATGTGGCCCTTATCCTTTATAAAGATATCCAGGTCATCTACGAATGAACCTATCTCCTTGAGATAGCCCTGGCCTGCTGCCTTTTTTAATTTTTCCGATACACCCTTGGCCATGGAGTGAACCTTATCTATCCTGAACCTATCCTCATTCAGCTTATTCTTAAGGAGTTTTATCTCCCTCTGGAGTTGACCCTGCATCCTGTAGTTCTCATTCTGGTTCAGCATATCCTTCAATGTATCATACTCTGTAGAGAGCTTTTCCTGCCGCTTTTTCAGCTTTTCAATCTTTTTCTCGATATCCTTAAGGTCTTTCTCACTTTTCTTTTTCTCTTCTTTAAGTCCTTCCAGTCTGTTTCTTGAAATCTCATAGGATGCCCTCTTTATGATGTATTCCTGAGCATTCAGCCTTTCCTGAAGCCTCTTTAATTCACCGCCCATGGATATTATCTCATCCAGCCTTGCTATCTGAGTCCTTATGCCGGCTGCCATGGCCTCATATTCCTTATACTTCCTGAAGTTTTCCCTCATGGCGTCTATGGTAAGCTTCTTCTCGTCCAATACATACTGGTATACAAACTCCTTCAGGTCCTTTAAAGGCTTAAAGGCCAAGGCCCTCACCAGATTGTCAAAAAACCTCTCATTGAGCGAGCCCAGCTTTACCAGGAGGTCCTGCCTGTACTGGCCAGGCGTCTGGTATACCTTTGCGTTGTACTGTTTCAGATGGTCTCTCAGGTTCTTCCTATCCCTTGCTCTCTTGCCATCTAAAAACATATCCTCTCTTATTTCTGCATCCTCTATCTTAAAAAAGTCATTGTCAAAGGTATTATCCCTGTAGCAGTCTATGCATGAGCCAATTATGAAATACCTGTCCTTATTCTCATCATAAAACTCCAGGGCGATGATGCTGGAAAAATCCCCGTTCCTTAGGTACCTCTCCCCTTTTTCGTCCACCCCAGTCTTGCCCTTGACATAGTCAACGAGCGTCCTCTTGGACTCGTCATCGGCAGAATAGTTAAACTTTATCTGCCTCAAGTCCGCAACCAGTACGTACTGGATGGCATCCAGTATGGTGGACTTGCCGCTCCCGTTTTCCCCAGTGATAAGCGTACTGCCGTCAATATATATATCCACATTGTCAAAGTAGTGCCAGTTTATCAGTTTAACCCTGGTAAGCCTCTTCAATGGTTTCACCCCCTTCTCTCTGGTATGAGGAGATCCTATCGTAGACCGCCTTTATATCCTCAGCCCTCACTGCAGACAATATGGAGGGATAAACAATCAACCTGCACTCGGGGTCAAATATATCCTGGTCTAAATTATCAATGATATTGAATCTCTTAAAGATTGAAACGGCATCCCTGAGGTTTGCCTTGTTTATGGGCCTGTCCTTCAGCCCGAGGCCCATATACCTCTCCTGCACCTCGCCTATGGTGATGACCACGTTCTGGGCCAGGCTTATCTCCCTCCGCTTCTCCTCATAGATGAGCCTGAGTATCAGCAGGATGATACTTTCATCCAGAGTGAGGTTCACATGGTTATACCCAAACCTGTTTCTCACATAGTACACATAGTTGTTTTCATCAGACATCAGTTCCCAGCCGCCCATCATGAGGTATTCGGATATACCCCTCTCGTTTCTCTCTATGAAGTAATAGTCCCTCCTGTCCTCATCGGACCTCTTATTGATATAGCAAGCTGAAAGGAGTTTATTCACCACGCGGGTAAACGTGTTCTTCTCCTCCTGGCTCATCTCCTTGTACCATTCAAACATAATCACAACCTCCTTATGATGGCTTCAGGGAATGAAAACATCTCGCCCTCCACCCTTTCATCAAGTATATCCACCCTGTACCCAACCCTCTTTGACTGAGAAAAGGCAAAAATGTATATAAGCCGGATAAAGTCCTCCACACTTTTTATATCCATCTCCGAAGCCCTTATGCTTGCCCTTTCCTTTAACACATCCATGACAAAGGCATTCACCCTGTCTCTGGTAAGACTCTTTTGCATCTTTTCTTTAATGGAGATAACCTTTTCGTTCTTTAGTGCCTCATCCAATTCAAAGCCCTCAATGACTTCAAATTGAGGTACCCTAATAGTCTTCCTTGGCTTATATAGTGAGGAGTCATCTATATATCCCTGAGAATATATGGAATGTACGGCATCTATCTCCTCAGGCGGTGGGTCTTTAAAGTTCACGTCATTTCCCTTTATATATCCTGAGAGCCAGGCCAGGACCTCAGCCAGTTGCCCCCTGGTATCCCTGTTGGAGTAGAGTGCATGGCGCACCTGGTTTAACGAGGCTCTGGTGTACTGGGCATTCCTCTTGTCTATCTCCTCCATCAGCCTCCCCATGTCCCTGTAGCCTTCCTGGATAAAATTCAGGGTCTTTATTATCCCTTCCTTTGCATCATCTATGCTTTTATATCTTTCCCTCTCCACCATGCCCTTAGCTATCCTGTCGAGGAGTTTATTATTCCTCTCCCAGTCGCTTATCTTCCTCAATATCCTGACACGGTACTTGGATACATTGTCCGAGGTCTTGAGCCTGTGATAGCTCTTATCTATGACCTCACTCTTATAGTCTATGAAATGGCTGCTTAATACCTCACTTGCTTCTTTTTCCTCCAGTATCCTCTCTGTGTATGTCTTAATGCTGGAATAGAGCGACTTGAGGTTATTGATGAGACTGTACGTAGAATCGTAAACCTTCTCTAAGATAATGTCAGGATGCTTATCCGCACCTTCCGAATAGAGGTTATTGTACGTATCAAAGACGTAGCCCTGAAACTCTTCCTCATAACCATCCCGTATCTTTTTGAGCACATCCAATATCTTAATGGCATAATCAGTGAGGTTTACATACTGAGTGTAGTCCGTAAACGTCTCTATCTCTATCCATCCCGTATCCTCAAGCTTGCGAAGGACCATGCTGGCCCTGTCTCTGGGACTTTGAGCGGCCTCCCCAATATCCTCCATAAGCTCAGTATCCAGTGAATCGCTCTCTACTTCCTCTATGTAAGAGGTTATTATCCTAACACAGTCCTCCCGCTTTACACCCATGGCAGAGATTGAATATTCATCATATATAAAAAAAAGGATATCCGAATAGAACTCCTTAAGCGGACTGGAAAGAATACTGAAAAACCTGTCCGGTATCCTCGAAAAAAGATTCATGAAATCACTCCTACGGTATATCTTCTCCGTATATTATATCATAGATTCCATTGACAAGTGCATGAAAAAAGCCGGGAAAACCCGGTTTTTTTCATAGCACTAAATATAACCCTAAGGAGGCCAGTATGCCCATAAAACCTCCGAAATAGAAGGTGGCTGCAGGATTTATGGCATCCCAGAGAAGGCCAGCTATAAAGGAGGCAGGCATAAGGCCAATGCCTACAAAGGTGTCGTGCAGTCCTATGAGGGTTCCCTTAAGGTTTTCAGGAGCTATTTCCGCAACCAGTGCCTTTTCTACACCTTCTGTGAGGGCTATATAAATACCATACACAGCAAAAAGTGTCCAGACTGCGGCCTTGCTTGTAAAGAACGCAAAACCCAGATATACAAGACCGTAGAATAGGTAGCCTGCCACCAGAAGTCTCTTCCTGCCTATCCTGTCAGAGAGGCGTCCTAATGGATATGACAATACCATATAGACCACATTGTAGGCAAGGTACAGAAGGATGACTGTTGCATCGGTAAAACCAACGTTTTTAGCCCTTAACAGCAGAAACTGGTTGGATGAGTTGCCCAGAGAGAATATGAATATGACAATTAAAAACATCTTAAGTCTTGTATCTAATTTGCTCCATGAAAATGATATGTTCTTTGCCAACGGTTTTAAGCCCCTTGTTTCTTTAGCAAAAAACAGTACTATCACTCCAAGGGCTGCCGGTATGAGGGAATACATAAAGACTGCAGTATAGTCTCCCTTATATGATGTCAGGAAGTAATATGCTAAAATTACACCAATCACTGCCCCTGCAGAGTCCATGGCCCTGTGGAGGCCGTATGCCTTACCCAGATTTTCTTTATCTGTAGACTCTGCTATGAGGGCATCCCTGGGGGCATTCCTTACACCCTTTCCGAAACGGTCTACAGTCCTCCCTGCAAACACCCAACCCCAGCTTGAAGAAAAATATAGCAGAATCTTTCCAATGGTGGAAGATGCATATCCCAGTATGGCCAGCGGTTTTCTTTTGCCTACCTTATCGGATATGTATCCTGAGAAAACTTTTAACAAGCTGGCCAGGCTTTCCGCCACGCCCTCTATTAAACCAACTGTTGCCGCACCAGCCCCTAACCTCTGAGTGAGGTAAAGAGGGATGAGCGGATATACCATCTCTGTGGAGATGTCTGTAAAAAGGCTAGTAAGCCCCATTATGATAACATTTAACATTTTTACCCCTCCTTAATGCTTAAATATATATATCTATACCCGTCCTTTACTGTGGTTACAAAAAATCCCATATCCTTTCCTTTTTCTATTTTTTCGATTACATCATTTAAAATGTCCACGGCCTGGCCGGATGTAAACCTGTCCATCTTATATGTACCGTCTCCACCACTCTCTTCTCTGGAAATGACGCTTCTCTCAAAATCATACAACGCCTCCTCACACTGCTTGATTAAAACATCCACCTTGCGTCCCTTATCGCTGCCGAAATAGTCTCTCTTCTTCACCCCCTCATACCATTCCTTCAGGTGGGAGAGCCTCTTTTCATTCTCCTCAAACTCTGCGTAAGAGAGGTTGTCCCTCTCAGTCTCCTTTTCAATCTCCCTAAAAAAAGCACCACACTCTTCTATAATCTCGTCATACTCCTTCTCAATGCCTTTGATAAAGCTTTCTATTATCTCCTTTTCTTGTTCCACATCCAATGTGTCTGTGGTCAGTATCTTAGCATCGCCAGCATAGCCAGCAATCTGCTTTTTTAAAGCTTCAAGGCCTGGCCTCACCGACTGGTCGTCCGGCAGGATATAAACGGACTGCTGCAACGAAACAGCTCCCAGCTCCTTTATCTTTTTCCATATATTTACCCTTGCTGTAGAGGGTTCTGCAGGTACCTTATAGATGAATAAAAGCCACCTCATAGCATCACCTCAACAATCGTTATATTTATAATAACAGATGTTTTAAGATATTGCAATCTAAATTTTATTTAAATGCAACAACCTGCTTGGGCATAATCCGCTAATACAGACTATCCCACAGAATCAATTTCCTTTATGGCGCAGATATTCCTCATATATACCCTATGTAACACCAATTGTATGTCATTCATATATTGTTAAGGGGTGAAAGTGACATGATATCTTTTGCAGCAGATATAAGAGTATTTAGTAACTTTGTGAATCCTGTTTCAGGTGTAAAAGTCGATGACACTGATAACTCAATGTCCATTATATCTGCAGTCATGACCAACGGTGGGGCATCTATAATATTATCTGATGATTCGGAAAAGACCTTGGCCTCAATAGTTTCCGCCATACAGGCAATGTAATATAAGGGAGTGGTTTTATGCCTACCTCTACTTTTTCATCCACGCAGGATGCCTATATCTCACAGTATTTCCCCAATCAAAACTTCGGTGGGGCACCAATCCTGTATGTTGGTCTCTTTCAGGGGTTAACCGATAGATATAGAAGTCTCTTGAGTTTTGACATTTCGTCTCTCCCTTCTGGAATAGACATCACATCAGCAATACTGAGGATGTATATCTCAAGAAACGATATACCGATTATACCCAAGTCAATAAACGTATACAGACTAACTGACAGCTTCACAGAAGACACAGTCACCTATAGTAACCAGCCTTCCACAGGAGCTACTCCGGATAGCACTGCTACTATAACCTCAGAGATAAATACCTTTATAGAATGGGATATTACAGACCTGGTAAGAGAATGGTATACAGGTAGTGTCCCCAACAACGGCATAATGCTTACAGGCATTGAAACAGCCAGGTCCCTTGTAGGCTTCTGGAGCAGAGAGTATTTGGACAGCATATTGCGTCCAACCTTGATCATACAGTACAGCACACTACCCGAAGAGGGCCTCATAGAATATCCCGAAGAGACAGTGACAACCACGGATACCTGGACAGGTTCCACACCTATACCCCTTGGGAGCAGAAATGCAACCTTCGGCATAATAAATATAGGCAGTGCAAACAGCGCCCAGGTGGTGGTACAGCTAAGTCCTGATGGAACAACCTGGATAGATAATATACTTCCATTCGTATCTATATCCACATTTGCACCCGGCAACCATTTGATAATGAATACCGACGGGCACATGGAATACGCCAGGGTAGCCTTCAAGTCCGTTATAGCCGGCATGCCGGCCACGCTGGCCATATATGCAGCTACAGCACCATAGACGCACTAAATGAAGGAGCACCTTTATATAAAGGCGCCCCTTCATTTCATTTTCCCTAACCCAAAGGTAATATCAGGTTTTCAACGAATTTTAGGCCACATAAACCGTCCTCTGCAGCATCCATCCATTGTTGATTGATAAGTATTCAAAAAACTACATCGTAATCAATTAAGCTTTTCTGCTGCCATAAAATATACTTTATTTATTTGAGTGCCATATTAAGTACCATCAGGTAGTCCTCTTTTTCCATAGGTCTGGGATTACTGTCCGTTGATATGTTTATAGCAGACTTTTCCGCTATTATCTCCAGGTCCTCCATCCTTATACCCAGATCCTTGAATTCTGGTATGCCTATCTCCCTGTTCAGATTTTTAATCCAGTCCACAGCCATCGCCGCTGCATTGTCGCCTGAAAAACCCATGGCCCTGGCTATATCATCATACCTGTGCCTTGCATACGGCATGTTATATTCCATGACATAGGGTAGCATCACAGAGTTGCACACCCCATGGGGCAGGTCGTACATACCGCCTAAAGCCTCAGCTATGCAGTGGACTGATGCCACATCGGAGTGGCTGAAGGCCAGGCCTGCCAGCAGGCTGCCCATCATCATGCCCTCCCTTGCCTCCATATCACTACCATTCTCCACAGCCCTCTTAATATATTTATGTATGAGGGATACGGCATGAAGCGCTAAAGCGTCGCTTATCGGTTCATGGCATGTGGCAGAATAAGCCTCAATGGCATGAGTAAGGGCATCAACACCTGTAGAGGCTGTAACTGATGGCGGCATACTTACAGTAAGCCCAGGGTCCACCAGGGCCACCTTAGCCGCAATCAAGGGCGACTTAACAGTAAACTTGAAGTTTCTTTCCGTATCGGTTATGACAGATGAAAATGTAATCTCACTACCCGTACCTGCCGTTGTAGGTACTGTAACAAGTGGCGGCACTGGATTCTTTACCTTGCCCTTCCCCTGATATTCCTTTATATCCCCACCATTGGTTAAAACTACACCGATGGACTTGGCAGCATCTATCACACTGCCACCTCCGAGAGCAATCAATCCATCGGCCTTAAAGTTTGCCGAAATCCTGGCCCCCTCCATGACATTTCGGTCTTTTGGGTTAGGCTCAATCCCATCAAAAAACACAGATTCAATGTCGCTTTTGCCCAGTATGCCCTCCACTCTATCGGGTATATCCGTATTCATTATTCCTCTGTCAGTTATGACCACAGGCCGTCTGATTCCCAGGCTTACACATATTTCCCCCAGTTTAGTCAGTGAGTCAACACCATACTCTATCCTTGTTGGAAGTTCAAAGCTGAATGAATTAAAAAGATCCATGATAATCCCCCCTTATCACATAGTATACCACATTCATTGCTGTGAAAAAGACAGGATCTTATAAGTTTACAACCCGATAATATTAATAAAAGGTCGCATTGTCAGGAACTATAGGAACAGTGATAGGAGGCAGACTATTTGCAAGATTTGCAAACAGGGTGAACGGAGCTGTTCTGAAAAGGGTTGTTGGTACAGCCTTTAGGTTATTTGGGGTTATGATGTTGATCGATCTTGGAAAATAAATACAGGCATACATCCTGTTTATATGTATGCCCGTAGCAGTCAGTTATTTACAACCAGAATTTGTCACCGTCCAGGTAATGGAACACCATTGCACCAGCACCTACTACACCTGCGTCATTACCCAGTTGTGCCATTGTAATCCTGCATACCTGCTTAGATACATCTAAGGCATACCTTTGATATGCTTCAAATGCAGGCTTGAGCAACAAATCACCAACACTGGCCAGGCCACCGCCTATTATCACCAACTCAGGATTTATCAGGTTGACATAACCTGCAATTGCTATTCCCAGATAATAGCCAGCAGTCTGAAATATTTCAAGAGCAGTCTTATCACCATCATGCGCCCTTTCTGCCACTTCTGAGGCTTTAAGGGATGTGTCTACCCTACCCTCTAATTTTTCTCCTTCTACTATTTTGTGATATGCCGTAGCAATGGCCGGCCCTGATGATATAGCCTCAAGAGTGCCATCCATATCAAGGGTTGAAGAGAGCCAGTCTTCTTTTAATTTGACGTGTCCTATCTCTCCAGCAGCACAGTTACTCCCACGCCATAGTTTTCCCCTTATAATTATTCCAGAACCTATACCTGTACCAAGTGTAACACATATTATGGTATTGGCATCTTTACCGGCACCATACCAAAACTCTCCCAGTGTTGCAACCCGCACATCATTATCTATATATACAGGTATCTTAAATTCCTCCTGAAGAATCTCAACTACAGGGGTGCCCTTTAGAGCCGGGCAGTTACCCGCATATATAGCAACTCCCCTCTCGACATCCTGAAGCCCCGGTACTCCTACACCAATGCCGCACACATCATATCTTCCGAGCATATCCCTTATATTTGCCTTTAAAATATTCATGAACTCATCTCTGGGGGAAAATGCCGGTGTAGGGATACGGAATTTATTCTCTAAACCCCCGTCCTCATTTACAATGGCAAAATTTATCTTTGTACCTCCGATATCAATCCCAATAGATTTTCTCATACAAAATCAAGACACCACCTAAAATTTAGTTGTATTCCAATTATCTCTTTGCAATATACTTACGAATATCAAAGGCAACTGTAGCTATGATTATAATACCCTTTATCACCTGCTGCCAGTATGCAGATACACCAAGTATAACGAGCCCATTGTTCATTACCTCAAAAATCAGTACACCAGTAATTATACCCGGCACAGTTCCTATACCACCTGACTGTGAAACGCCGCCTATGGTGCACGCTGCAATTGCGTCAAGTTCATATGATAGACCATAGTTATTTGTTGCCCCACCAGTCCTGGCAGCAAGAAGAGCACCGGCAAGTCCGTAAAGGGCACCAGCAAGTGCATATACACTTATGAGAGTGCGGTTTATATTTACGCCTGAAACCATTGCGGCATTGGGATTACCGCCGATAGCATATATATATTTGCCAAACGGTGTCTTATTAAGTATAAACCAAATAATACATGCCACAATAAGTGCGATTATTATAAGGTTGGGTATAGAGATTACAGAACCAGAAGCAAGCCTGGTAAAGTCATCTCTTAAACCGCCAATAGGTTGAGCATTTGTATATATACATGCAATACCATATGCGATCACCATTGTACCCAATGTGGCTATAAAAGGAGGTAACTTTAAAAATGCTATAGTTGCACCATTTAAAATTCCAATTATCAAACCAACACACACTGCAAGAAGTATTGGTATCCAAAGAGGGAGTTGAGGCAATTTCTCAAACATTTTATATGCATAATCTGATCTCTGCAACATACTTGCTGCTATACACGCTGTGAGTCCAACCACACGGCCTGCAGAAAGATCTACACCGTGAGTTATTAAAACTCCGCCCTCTCCAAGGGCTATAATAACTCGAACCGAAGCTATTATTAATATATTCCTCACATTATTTATAGAAAAAAAATTTTTATCTATCAAGCCTATCCCTATAAACAATGCAAAAAGTACCAAATAGATAGCATATCTGCTTGCTAAATCCCTTATAACGAATCCTTTTGTCTTGTTTATTGTGCTCTCCATATTTTTTAAACCTCCTAAACTTAAGCAAATTGAGTAGCATATCTCATTATAAGTTCTTCATTTGCATCTTTTCCATCAACGAAGCCACTCACCCTTCCCTCACACATTACCATTATCCTATCAGACATACCAAGAAGTTCTGGCATCTCTGAAGATATCATAATTATGCCCTTCCCCTGTGCAGCCAGTTCTACCATTATGTTGTATATTTCATACTTAGCTCCTACATCAATACCGCGGGTCGGCTCATCCAAAATAAATATCTCCGGTTCTGTAAACAGCCGTCTCTCGAATATTACCTTTTGCTGATTGCCACCAGATAGAAACTGTATTAGAGTCTTATGCGAAGGTGTCTTTATGTTTAGTGTTTTTATACTGTTATCAACATCCTTTAATGCTTTTCTTTCATCTATGACAAATCTATAATTTACATATTTGTCCCAACTGGCTATCAATATATTGTCTGATACTGATAAAACCGGGAAGGTACCCATCTCTCTCCTGTCCTCTGTAACCAATGCAAGTTTGTTTGACCTGGCTTCTATAGGATTTCTTATAGTGACCTCTTTTCCATTTATATATATGTGACCGTTTGCAATACGACGAATACCAAATATCGCCTCCATAAGTTCTGTCCTTTGAGCCCCTACGAGTCCTCCAACACCCAGTATTTCTCCTCGCCTAAGTTCAAATGAGACATTCTTGAAGGATTTTGGATTTATAGATGTCAAATTTTCAACCTTTAAAATCACATCGCCTGGTACATTATGTCTCTCAGGAAATCTGTTGGTAAGTTCCCTGCCTACCATTCTGGATATCACCATATCCATAGTAAGCTCATCAGTTTGCCATGTACCTATATAGTGACCATCCCGCATTATAGTTACTTCATCTGCCACTTTAAAGATTTCTTCCAGTCTGTGAGAAATATATATAATGGCAACACCCTGCTCTTTTAATTTAAGAATTATATTAAAAAGCTGTTCAACTTCATTTTCTGTAAGGGATGAAGTTGGCTCATCCATCACAATCACCCTGGCATTGTAAGAAACAGCCTTAGCAATTTCCATCATCTGTACCTGAGATACCGACAGCGTAGTAACAAGATCCCTTGGGTCTATATCAATATTAAGCTCATCAAAAAGAGCTTTTGTGTCCTCATACATCTTTTTGTCATCTATAACACTTATCCCTGCATAGTTTTTTACAGGATACCTCCTCAACCATATATTTTCCATTACTGTCATGTAGGGAATAGGATTGAGTTCCTGCTGTATCATCGATATCCCATTTGCCAGCGCCTCTCTTGGATTTTTAAATAAAACTGTCTCACCATCAAAAACTATCTCTCCTGTATCATATATATAGATACCAAAGAGGCACTTCATAAGAGTAGACTTGCCAGCACCGTTTTCACCTACCAAAGCATGAACAGAACCGGGCCTTACTTTTAATGTGACATTATTTAAGGCTTGTACGCCCGGAAAACTTTTTGAGATATTTCTCATCTCTAAAATATATTCATTAGGCATATCTTCACCTCTCTGTTATATCAGCACTGTATATATGTTATAGGATTCAGAGAGCCTCACGGTTCCCTGAACCCTCTCAATACAAGTCTTATTTTTTAAACTCGCCCATGTTCTCTTTTGTGACAGGCTTATATGGTACCCACAGATATTTACCGTCAGTAATCCCTTGAACCACATTTGTGGGATCTTCTCCTTTGGCAAGGGCATAGCTTATGTCAAATATCCCTTTTGCCTGACCTTCCGAATCGTTGAGTACTGTTCCCAAAAGTTGTCCTGCGGCAAGAGCGTCCAACGCTGGGGCAGTAGCATCAACCCCCACTACAGGTATAAACTTATCTCCCTGAAAGTAACCAGCCGCCTTCAGTGCCTCTATGGCGCCAAGGGCCATATCGTCATTATTGGATAAAACAGCCTCTATTTTGTCACCATAAGCAGCAAGCCAGGCTGCCATCTTTTCCTGTCCCTGTGCTCTTTGCCAGTTTGCTGTATCCTTTGCAAGTTCTTCAAGTTTTATACCTGCATCCTGCAAGGCTTTTACCGAGTATTCGGATCTTAATATAGCATCCTGATGCCCCGGTTCACCCTGTAACATCACATACTGCATAACACCATCTTTGTTTTTGTCAGCTTCTGGATGGTTTTTCCAATAATCGGCAAGTATCTGTCCCTGAATCGTACCTGATTCTTCTGCTTTTGCACCCACATAGTAAACCTTATCCCACTTCTGAAGATCTTCTTTTACAGGCTCACGGTTGAAGAATACTACAGGAATATTTGCCTGCTTTGCCTTGTCAATAATTACAGAAGCAGATGTACGGTCTACCATGTTTACAGCAAGCACATTGTAACCCTGGGTTATAAAGGTATCTATCTGATCATTCTGCGTTGCCTGCTGACCCTGTCCATCAACAGCATTAATTGTTATTTTTTCACCTGTCTCCTGGCTCTTAGCCGCTGCATCTCTTTCTATTGCCTCACGTACTGTAGAGATGAACGTATCATCAAATTTATAGAGAGCTACGCCTATCTTTATTTCCTTATTTGACTGTTCACTGTTTCCGTCGTTCTGTGCCGTATTAGAATTGCTTCCTGTACTGCTTGAACCACCACATCCTGCAACCGCACCCACAATCAATACCAATACAGCTACTACAACAGCAAATCTTTTAAGTTGCTTAATATTCATTTCCTTACCTCCTCAAAAAATAATTTTGACAGGACAATATTGTTGTCATAAATTCCCGGTGACATCTTATTTATTAACTATATCACCTCCTTTAATTAAATTTTAATAATTTTATGTAAAAATATATAAAACTTATTCCAGTTCGTTGATTATAACATCATCCAGGAGATCGTTTACATCTTTTTTATATACAAGGCCAGTGGCCTCTGTCATAGCGTTAGCAGCCGATATTGCAACCGCAAACCTGATTGTCTCCACCTCACCATAACCCTTATTTATCCCTACGGCCAAGCCAGCTGTCATGGCATCACCACTTCCTACAGCGTTCTTAACTTTTACCTCTGGAGGAATATATCTATAGACATCATCCTTTGTTGCCACATAGCCACCTTCTACTCCTAATGTAATTGCAGCCATTTCAATTCCGTCTTCAATAAACGTTTTCATAAGGGCTATAATGTCTTTCTCATCTTTAATCCTTTTACCGTAGATGTCTTCTGCCTCATATCTGTTTGGCTTTATGACCGTTGGCCTTGCCTTTAGCCCTTCTTTTAAATATTTTCCGCTGGTGTCTAAAATAACTTTCTTGTCTCTGTCTTTAGCAAGTTTGATAAGCTCAGCATAAAAATTGTCACTTATCCCCTTCGGCATACTGCCTGATATTGTAACTACATCGCACCTATCCAAGAGCGATATATATTTATCCTTGAATTTTTCTTGATATATCATATTGAGGAGGGGGCCGGGTTCCAGGAGCTCTGTCTGGACCCCGGTGGTTTTATTTATTATGTTTATACATGTCCTCGTTTCACCGTCAACCTCTACAAAGTCATGCTTAATACCCTCTTTATCAAGTTCACTTTTTATAAATTCTCCTGAATATCCTCCGACAAAGCCAGTAGCTATGACATCCTCCCCCAGTGATTTTACTACCCTGGCCACATTTAGGCCCTTGCCGCCTGCTGTGGCAAAGACCTCTTCTACCCTCTGGACCTTGCCAACCTCAAAGCTGTCAATTATATAGGCTTTATCTATGGATGTATTTAACGTAACAGTTAAGATCATTCAGCCATCTTCCTCTTAAAGAGATTTATCACATCTACAGGTGTTGGATCTATTCCCCTATATACCGGTGTATAAAGAGTAACAAAGTCTCCCAAATATATGAGCGAGAACATCCTGGCAAGCCTGTTATTGCCCCTGGCATAGACCTCTCTAATACCCCCCATCCTGTCTCTTAATATGGATGCCGTTATGTCCTTCCTCTTTTTTATCTTCTTGCTGTCAAGCTCATCATCTCTTAACATTATAAGGTAGAGTTTTTTTATCTCGCTTTCTGGCATATCCCAGCCCACTGCCTCATCATGGTGGAGGTTTGGTATGACATTGTAAAAGCCCATGAGTTTGCTGTTTTCACCAAACTGATTTTTCCACCGCCAGGCCACTGAGTCATAAAAGTCCAGTGAACCATATATCAGCGGTATGTGTCCGTAAATCTCCATTGCTATCTGCTTTGCCAGGTTTTTCTCTATTGGGACTTCTGCACCATACTCCTTCTTTAATTCACCGAAAAGGTCTATCAGGCTTTTGAGATCTTCTGTCTTATCCTCTATAAGACCTAACTTATTAAGGATTATTACCATTGGTACAAATATATAGCCAATATCCCTGCGTGGATGGCCTATATCATATGGTACCAGAAGACATGGTATGTTGTCTCTTTCACACCTTTCCTTTAATTGGCCCCCCGCTGTTATGGCAATTATGTGAGCTCCTGTTGATACGGCCTGGCCATATGCACTGAGTGTTTCCTCTGTGTTGCCGGAGTGAGACACCACTAAGACCAATGAATTTTCATCTACAAAGGAAGGGATATTATACCCTTGATTCACTATCACCGGTGCCCTTAGTTCGTCAAAAAGGTATGACCTCAAGAAGCCACCTGCTACAGAAGACCCCCCACCCGTTCCAAGTATCACCACTTCATCTATTTTGCCATTAAGCTTCTTTACATCAAATGCTTCAGCTAAGTCTATAGCTTCCTTAAATTGCTTGTCATACTCCTCGGTGAACTTTATGGAGCCCATGGTATCAATTTCTCTTATTTTATTTGCATCATTTAAATCAACTGTCATTGTTCTTCCTCCTCATGTCCTATTTTTACATCCGGCTAAACTTATCTTATGCTTGGCAACCTCTTTTGCCGCTTCAATAGCAGGTGTAAAGTACTTTCTTGGGTCGCTTTCTTCTGGGTGTTCCTCAAGATATTTTTTCATAGCCTTAACAAAGGCAACCTTTATATCTGTGGCTATGTTTATCTTGTTTATCCCGTACTCCACCGCCTTAGCAATCATTTCATCTGGTACATCGGACGCACCGTGGAGCACCAGCGGTATTCTTACCCTCTTTTTTATCTCTTTTAGCCTATCATAGTCCAGCCTTGGTGTACCTTTATAAAGCCCATGGGCAGTGCCTATAGCTACTGCCAGTGAATCAATCCCTGTCTTTTCTGCAAATTCTGCTGCCAGATCTGGGTTGGTAAGAGATGATTCATATTCACTCACATTCAAGTCATCTTCAGCCCCTACAAGCCGCCCCAGTTCCGCTTCAACCTGAACCCCTCTTGGGTGTGCATACTCCACCACTTTTCTTACTGCAGCAACATTCTCGTCAAAGGGAAGCTTAGAACCATCAATCATTACTGATGTATACCCTGAGTCTATGCATCTGACAATGAGATCATAGTCCTCCGCATGGTCGAGGTGGAGCACCACCGGTATATCGTTTTCTTTCGAGGCAACATCTGCCATAGCATGTAGATAGGAAAGGCCTGCATATTTTACCGTGCCCGGCGTGGTCTGGAGTATCACCGGTGATTTCAACTCACTGGCTGCTTCCACCACAGCCTTTAAGGTCTCCAGGTTATGAATGTTAAACGCCGCTACAGCATAATTTGTTTCCTTAGCGTTTTCAAGTAAATCTTTCGATGAAATAAGCCCCATTCAATCATCTCCTGACTATATTACTTCTTTTAATACCATGTTGGCAGCGCCCTTTAGAGTAGCCTCATCTCCCAGCTTTGAGAAGACTATATTCCCTGACCCATAGCAGCTCTCCAGAGACCTCTCCTCCACTGTCTCTATCATCTTTTCTTCTATCAGGTCCTTTGCTTCTGTTATACCTCCCCCTATGACCACCAGCTCAGGGTTAAATATATTAAATATATTGGCTATACCTATGCCAAGGTATCTGGCCTCCTGGTCCATAATGGAGAGGGCCAGGCCATCTCCTTCCCTCGCTGCAGTATATATATCAGAAGGTGCTATTTCATCTATATTCCTGGCTTCATCAGCCAAGTGGGAATATTGACCTTCTTTAATCGCTTTAATAAACCTCTGGGTGAGGGCATGTTCTGAAGCTAAAGCCTCAAAACAGCCATAATTACCACAGCTACATCTGGGTCCTGATATATCTATTGTGGTATGGCCAACCTCACCGGCACTGTCGTTTATCCCTCTGTATAGGCTCCCGTCGAGCACTATAGCAGACCCAAGGCCGTATCCCACCTTTAAAAAGACCATATTATTGACATCCTTGCCAGAACCGTACCAGTATTCACCCAGTGCCATGGCCCTGACATCGTTTTCAACAAAGACCGGGATATCATACTTTTCTTCAATTATAGATTTTATGGGGACGTTTCTCCAGCCAAGGTTTGGTGCAAAGAGTGATATACCCTCTCTCGACTTGGCCGGACCATGTACAATAACACCTATCCCCTCAATCTCCCTGTCAGACTCATCCATGAGCTTTGAGATAAACTCCTTAGCTCTATCGATTACCCAGTCTCTATCCCCGGAAACCGGAATACCTTCAGACAGTTTATCCTTAACATTTATCTCCACATCGGTAAGGTAAGCATTTATCTTGTTAGAGCTTATGTGCACCACAATTATGTTAAATGCCTCAGGGTTTATCTTTAACAGCACCGGTGGCCTCCCACCGCTGGATTCCCCCATCATATATTCAAAGATAAGCTCTGACTCCAGGAGCCTGTTTGTGATATTTGTTACAGTTGGAGGAGTGAGGTTGGTAAGTTTAGCTATATCAGACCTGGAAATAGGCCCCCTTTCCCTTATTACGTTTAATATCAGGGATTCATTCATACCTTTTAATAATTTGTAGCTTACCGGAATTAAATTGTCCATATGTCTGCTCACTTTCTTAAATCTTTTAACTAAGTCTATATTATATATACGACATAAAACTCAAAAATCCTTCTTTACACATAAAACTTTTTTAAAATATTTTACTAAATCGGGAACTATTTCTGCAGCAAAGCTGAAAAAATTGGGTGCTTACAAGGTATCGAATGGCGAAAAATGGCACTGGGTGATAAAACCTGATTATAAAGATGGGGAGGTATTCGAGCTTTGAATAATGTCACTTTAGCTATAAGCTACCTAGAAAAAGCAAAAGTTAGACTGAAAATAATTCAATTACTTATGGATGAAGGAGCTTATTCTGATGTAATAAGAGAGGCTCAAATAAATTGAGCCAGGTTAATCCCTGGCTCAATCTTATATAATTCTGTTATCCTTATCTACAAAAACTACTTTAGGTTTATAGTTTTCAAGCTCTTCCTTATCATATATCCCATAGCTTATGATTATTACAACATCTCCTGCCTGGGCCAGCCTGGCAGCTGCCCCATTGAGGCAGATTACGCCGCTGCCGGCCTTGCCGGGTATGGCATATGTCTCAAACCTCTCCCCATTATTGAGGTTTACTACCTGGACCTTTTCATTGGGAAGTATGTCGGCCTCCTTCATCAGTGTTTCATCTATGGTTATGCTGCCCATATAATTGAGATTGGCCTCTGTAACCACTGCCCTGTGTATTTTGGACTTCATCATCTCTCTAAGCATCTTCATACCCCCAGAGGATATTATCTATGAGTCTCGTTTTGCCGACATACACAGCCAATGCCACAAGGGCCTTATCCTTTATAACTTCCAGGTCCTCTAATGTGCAGGGGTTTGCAATGGATATATATTGGATGCTGGTATATGGTTTTGAAGATATCATTACCTCCATGACTTTCTTTATATTATCAGGGTTTCTCTCTCCTTTATCCAGCATGCCCTTAGCCTTTAAAAGTGATTGATAAAGTACGGGTGCCACTTTCCTTTCTTCATAAGATAGATAAGAGTTTCTTGAACTCCTGGCCAAGCCGTCCTCTTCTCTTACTGTGGGTGCTCCGATTACTTCAACAGGTATATTTAAGTCCCTTACCATCCTCTTTATTACAACAAGCTGCTGATAGTCCTTTTGCCCGAAGACAGCTATGTCAGGCTGGATTATGTTAAACAGCTTGCTTACCACTGTGGCTACGCCGGTGAAGTGGCCTGGCCTGAATGTACCGCACAAATTGTCTGTAATTTTTTCTACCACCACATGGGTAAGCAGCTCTTCCGGATACATCTCCGGCACCTCTGGTGCGAATACAACGTCTATACCTACATCTTCACAGAGCCTCAGGTCTCTTTTCATATTTCTCGGGTAACTTTCATAATCCTCATTAGGGCCAAACTGTATAGGGTTTACAAATATGCTCACCGCAACGAAGTCTGATTTCTCTCTTGCCATCCTCATGAGAGAGAGATGGCCCTCATGGAGGTAGCCCATGGTTGGTACCAGTCCTATCCTTTTGCCCTCTTTTTTAGCCTTTCTCACAATGCTCCTTACCTCATTGATCGTCTTTATGCATTCCATAATAAAAAATCCTCCTTTTCTGGGAGGGAAAATAAAAGGCCTTTCCCGCGCAGAGAAAGACCATCATACTCTATCTTTCCCGTCCCGGTCTAAAATAAGATCCAAGCGGTATGCTATTAACATACTCCTTGCGGTCAGGCTCATAAAAGATGCCCACCATCTATATTATAACATAGCCTTCTTTAATCTGCCTAAGAGTTTTTGCCGCATATTTTTTGATACTATATCATTGACCTTTAAGCATAACGCTTTTAGATAATTGATAAATAATATACTGGTTCAAACTTACTTTCTCCATAGCGGCCCTTTCACTCAAAACTTTATGCAGACTCTTTGGAATTCTGACAACAAACTTGCCTGAATATTCTTCTCCTACGGGTTCAGGTATTTTCTCACTGTTTTCAAGAGCATCTTCTATCCAGCATCTTTTTGCATCCTCCAGCATTGTATAGACTTCTTCGATTGTGTCAGCCTGAGTTATGCATCCTGGCAGTTCTACTATCCTCGCAGCAAAGCCGCCTTCCGGACTTGGTTTTATTTCTATGGTGTATGGTAGTTTCATATAATAATCCATGTCTTTATTCAAACTCGTCATCTCCCTCCAATAAATCTATAGCCATCTCTACATAAGTCTATAATTTACTCAAGGTTTCACCTCTCTTTATATAGTACCGCATATAGTATCATTAGTCAAGTGTTTTTTAACTTAACTACTATTTTATTAGATTATATCATTCTTCTCCCAACAATTTCCTACCTTTATTGTAGAACTCGTCCATAAGGTCTTCAGGTACAAATATCCCCCCTGTAGCCCATGCCATATGTATACCTTTCCCCCTTATACCCAGAAGACCGGCTGCAGCCGAGGGCTCTACCTTTATTCCCTCCTTATCCTTTAATATGGCCAGCATTCTGTAGAGGTCATCGTCATTTACTGTAAATATGCCGCCTACAAGCCTTTCTACTATCCTGCCGGCGAATTTAGATGGCCTGCCTACGGCCAGGCCATCGGCCTCCGTCCTGCCATCCAGACCAAAGTCAAATACACTCACCCTGTCATGCAGGCCAGTCATAAGTCCTAAAAGCATACATGGAGAATGGCTGGGCTCTGCAAAATAACATCTTACATTGTCACCGAACACATGCTTCAGGCCGAAGGTTATGCCTCCCGGTGCCCCACCCACACCGCAGGGTATATACACGTTTATCGGGTTATCTTCCGATATATTTATACCCATGTCATCCAACTGTTTTTTTAGCCTCAGTGCGGCAACACTGTAGCCGAGGAATAGGTCCTTTGAGTTTTCATCATCTACAAAATAGTCCATAGGATTTTGAGAGGATAACCTCCTGCCCTCCTCCACTGCCTTAGAGTAGTCTGATGTATACTCTATTACATTTACACCTCTCTCCCTCAAGAGCCTCTTCTTCCACTCCTTTGCATCTGCAGACATATGTACTGTCACTTTGAACCCTAAGGCAGAGCCCATTATACCTATGCTGAGTCCCAGGTTACCCGTAGAACCAACAGATATTGAGTAGTTACTAAAAAATTCTCTGAATTTCGGTCCAGACATAATGGAGTAGTCATCTGTAATATTTAGCAGGCCATTGTTTATTACCAGTTCTTCTGCATGTTTTAAGACCTCATAGACCCCTCCCCTGGCCTTTACCGACCCGGCCACAGGAAGCTCATTGTCGCATTTAAGATACAGCGGCCCCTCAAAAGCCTCTCCAAATCTTTTCTTTAATTCCTTAGCAACATCAGATATCTCTACCAGTCTTGACTCAATTATGCCATCCTCCACCTTCGGAAAGAGTTTCTTAATAAGCGAAGCAAACCTTTTCCATCGTGCCTCAGCATCAAGTATATCATCAAATGTCAGAGGTAAATTAGGTAATATTTCTTTTGCCATGCCAACCTCTGGATTTTTCCAAAAGACCGGCTTACAATGGGTTACATCCTTTAAGAGTGGGTATTCATTTAACCATGTCTCCATTGGTTTCCCAAGGACTATGTTATTCATAATTATTCTCCTTCCTGCAGCTTATTCATGTTATTAAGTTTGTACATTATTTTATATTAGTTATAATATATTGCCAATTAACCAGAAATTCATGATTCAGATCTCACAGATAAAATCGGATAGCTAAAAGGTTGGGTTAGTTATATTATACCTCAATTGTAAAACAATGTTGGACTAAAATAAAGGGGCAGATTGGCATGTGCTGGTACCACCACATAAGGGACAAAAACAGGCCGGAATTTATCCAGCCTGTTCCTTTTAGATCATAGACATGTTTTACGACAAAACAGCTTATATATTAATCCCACCATTTACGTACCTTCTCTGGTGGCTTCATATACGTGAGCCTGCTGTGTTTCACACCCATTAATATATATGCCTCTAACATTTTTAAAGCGGCAAAGGCCGGGTCAATAACCGGTACGTCATAGCCTGCCTCTTTTAGCCGATTTTGAAGTGATCTGGCCAGGCCTACCATGCCTGTACAGCCCAGTATAATCACGTGTACATCATCTTCTTTTATAGCATTAACACTTTCATCATATAAGGCATTCTCTAACTTGCTTCTATCACCCAGCTCTAATACGGGTATATTTACATACCTTATGGACTTTAGTCTATCCTCAAGCCCCATCCTCATTATGGAGTCTTCCAGCATGGGCAAAACATTGGGTAGGACAGTAACAATGCCCAAGTGTTGTCCCAAACCCGCTGCCAGGAGTATAGATGGTTCAAATCCACCAACGACAGGTATATCCACAATTTCTCTTGCAGCCTTAACCCCAGGGTCACCAAAGCAGTCACTTATAACCCCATCAAAGCCCTCTTCCTCGGCCTTCTTCACCTTTCTTAATATATCAGGTACAGCAAGGGCCTCATCATATTCGCACTCTATAGATGCAGGACCATAGTCAAGATTTTCTGTCTCGATTTCTACTCCTTCTGACGCAAATCCTTTAAATTCTCTCACAGTATCTTCATTGAGTGCCTTTGATATAATTGGTATTATGACCTTTATCTTCATAATTTCACTCCTTTACTTTTATTTTTTATTTGGGGTGGGAGTGTACCCACCCCTCTATAGGAAGTTATGGAGAATGAAAATTAACCTGCAAGATTTCCGGCAGCCTTTATTTTTATCCTGGTGGCATTGCCGGGTAGATACGCCAGCGGTATGTCCTCTCTTTCTACTATTTCTATAGTATCTCTTTGAGCACCTGCTTTTACGCATTCCTCTATAGCCATCTCTTCAGCCTGCCTCAATGCCTCGGCCCTGCTCATGCCATCCAAAGAGAATATCCTATCTATCTCTGCACCGACCTGCGCTATGGCTACCCCTATGGCATTGGCAACCTCATAATGCTGAGGCCTTATTACCTCGCTGCATCCTTTCAATGTCTCCGGCAATAGTACGCTACCTCCACCTACCAGTATGAGAGGTATATCACCAGCTGTCGTCTTTATCTTATCTATATTGTCTTCAACCATTTCTTTTATTTTATATAAAGCTTTTTCAACCAGGCCTTTATCCAGTCCTTTTACTTTCTCGGGATTACCCATTACGGCCAGGCCGCCTGCCACGGCCACATCAGACGCAGTCAGTGTGGACCCGCCAAAGACAAGTCCCTTTTCTTCCAGCTTGTAACCTACGCTGTCAGGACCCACTGTCACTATATCGTCCTTTTCCCTTACAATGCTACCGCCACCCAATCCAATGGATATGAGATCTGGCATACGGAAATTAGTCCTCACTCCACCAATCTCCACAGCCATGGCAGACTGTCTTGGAAAGCCATTCACCAAAACTCCTATATCCGACGTAGTACCTCCCACATCTACCACTACAGCATTTTTTGCCCTTGAGAGATATGCTGCCCCTCTCAAGCTATTAGTAGGCCCACTGGCTATTGTCATTATAGGGTATCTCATGGCATATTCTACCGACATTAAGGTCCCATCGTTTTGGGCTAGATATAAGACTGCTTCAATCCCCTTTTTCTTTAAAGCTTCCTGAAATCCACTGGCCAGCTTTTTAATCACCCCGGCCAAAGCGGCATTTAGTATGGTCGCATTCTCTCTTTCGATAAGGCCGATGCTTCCTATTTCATGGGAAACAGAAATATCAACCCTGTCCCCCAATCTTTCCTTAAATATCTCTGCCACTTTGTCTTCGTGCTCTGTGTTAACCGGAGAGAACACCGATGTTATTGCAATTGCATCAAAATCCCCGTCTATCTCTTCAGCTATCTTATCTATTTCATCATAGTCAAGCCCATACAGTTCCTCGCCGTTAAACTCATATCCGCCACTAATTATATAGTATTTCCTGCCTATGGCATCAATTAGGTCTTGAGGCCACCCCACCATTGGTTTTATGGCCATGGTAGCAGGTTTACCTATTCTAACTACTGCTACTCTTCTAAGTCCCTTCCTCTCTACTATGGCATTGGTACAGTGGGTTGTGCCCAACATAACATAATTTATATCCTTTGTATCAATATTTTTCTGGATTAATACCTTATTCAACGAATTATATATCCCTGAGGTTACATCCTCAGTAGTTGGAGATTTGGCTTTAGCAACAACATTGTTATTTTCGTCCAGTATCACGGCATCTGTATTTGTGCCTCCTACATCTATCCCAATCCTGTAGTTCATTTAGAAGCCACCCCCTCATAGCGTTCCTCAATAGGTACATAGTCAATATCATATCCGAAATATCTAGGCCCTACCAATTTTAAGCCTTCCTCTGTCCTCCACTGCTCGTTACATGGTATACCTATAACTATACCTCTATAACCGTACTTTAACATCTCTGTGGTTATCGGTTTACCTGTGTCCGGGTCTAATACCGATATTAGGTCAGGAACTGAAGCCACAACGTTGTCATCTACCCGTGCCACCAGATTTTCATTCTGAAATTCTATTTCCAGCTTTTTCCCTTTATACTCATCTATTCCATCAAAGAATGCATTGCCCCTCGCAAAACCACCCATTGTCCGCCTTTGCACATCCGTAATCTTGCCCTTAAAGAGGAGATAACCATGGGTAATCTCCAGTATCTTATCTAAAGGGTTCTCATTTCTTAAACCTGCTTCTCTTATGGCCTTACCTATGGACTCGGCCAGTGTCATTGTACCCCTTACTGCCCCCTCTTTTAATTGTTTCCCCAGCATTGGATAAATAGCAATCATGGAACTGCCACCCATTTCTACAGTTGCTGTTCTGGCAAGTCTTTCAGACCATTTATTGGTTATAGTCTGGAGGAGCATCTTATTGCCCTTTTCGTCGCTAATACTCATAGGGGTGGAAGAGATGCCATGAAGTGTAAAAGTCACCATCTGCAGTTCAGGGAAAGCCCTGCCCATACCGTCGGCATCCACTACTGGAAGGTTAAGTCTTGCAGCTAAGGCAAGGGGTATCATTGAATTTAATCCACCTGCCTCTATGGAAATAGTGGCATAAATATCTTTACCAAGGTAATTCTTTAAAAGCTCAAAAGCCCAGAATGGTTCCTCCCCATTAGGTATTTTTTCAACCAGCACCGTCGGTGCCCCCATCATAGCAGATGGGACCACCAGGGCATTATCCGGCACCTCATCTACATCTATTAATGTTACAGGTCCGTAGTCCTCTATGGCCTGCAGGGCCATTAATTTACCCACATAGGGGTCTCCTCCACCACCGGTACCCAGAATAGGTGCAGCAGTGGCAATGTCTTCTATTGCCTGTGCATTCAGTTTACGCATAATTGTCCTCCTTTTACTTTTTTTCTTCATCCAAAGCAGTGGCTGGTTTTAATACATAATACAATACCAAATAGCATACCATTGAAGATATTATGCCATTTATGGCTGAAATACCCATCTTCATAAACAATGCAGCGGTAAAGCCTATAACCCACGATGCTATTCCTATCCAGTTGATGTCTGCCACACCGGCTCCCCACATATCCTTGTTTCCTCTTTTGCATATCCAATAATCGGCAATCATACTGCCGGCAATAGGTGGTATGCCTGCAGTAAGCACAGTAAGGAAAGAAGTAAAATAGTTCAGTATGCCCATGACGGCAAGGACAGTACCTATGGCACCGGCTATACAGGTCATAAGTGGTCTGAGTTTATCCTCCATGTTAAAAAGACTTACAATGGCCAGGCCACCTGAATAGGCATTTACAGTATTCGTGGTCCATGTAGCTAAAATCAAGATTACAGAACCCACAAAACCCATCCCCAATTGAGCTAAGGCAATTGTTATGTCAAAGGTACCGGCTACTACAGTGAGGAGTGATCCAACTACAAGTAGAAACATCCCCGCTGGCCAGACACCCACAAGTCCTGATATCGTAGCATCATTTCTACTTTTTGCATACCTTGAAAAGTCAGCGGCAATGACACCTCCTACTGCAAACCCTCCCACGGCCAGGCCGATAGAATAACTCCAGGAGTAATGTTCTTTTGGCACATAATTTATTATATTATCCACTCCAAATTTTTTAAGAACAAGTATAAGACCTGCTACTGAAAGTACTATAAGAGCTGGTATGGCAATATAATTTAAGTATTCCAGTGCCCTATAGCCATATACAGCAGTCATTAGCATAATAATACCCCATACCAGTCCGCTTAACCATACAGGTATATTAACCCCAAGCCACATGTTCATTATTTGAGAAAATGCAGCTCCACACACACTCGCCTGTACTCCAAACCATCCTATACAGGATATTGCAAGGATAGTAGAGATTACAAATCGTGCCCCCTGCCTGCCAAAAGCCGATGAGGATGTAACCACAGTGGGAACACCTAAGTCGGCACCCTCCATCCCCTGAAATGTCATAAATACGACTATTATTGTATAGCCTATAGCTCCAGCAATTATAGCCTCTAATAGTGGCATGCCCTGAACTATCACACCCCCTACCATCAAAGATGGTACACATATCATTGCTCCCGCCCATACAAGGGCTATACTATACCATGGCCTCCTTTCTGACTCTGGAATTGGATCCAATGCATGCTGTTCCATAATAACGACTCCCCTCATATATTATTTTTTAGCAGATATCCTTAGCAAAAATCGTGCCAAAATAAAAAACCCACAAATTAAATATTTGCAGGCTTACTCAAAGTTTTAAATTCTCATGCGACTATATCATTCTCATCTCACTGAGACTAAATAACATTATTTATTCCATGATTTATATTATTTTCTGTCATATATTTCTTAATCCATCTATAGAGTGTAGCACGACTTATACCTAAATAATTAGCAATCTGTTCTTTATTTTGATACCCAAATATGTTTATTGCCTTCAGAAGCCTGTCTCTCTCCTTAGTTTCTGTATCTTTAATATCAGATGACATACCTTGATTTAAATTCAAAAAAGCATGTGGGAGAGACTCCTTTGTAATGTATTTGCTGTTCTCCATCACCACTGCATACTGGATGGCATTCTGGAGTTCTCTTATGTTGCCTGGATAACTATACCGCATAATCACTTCCATGACATCTTCTTTAAAACCCATGATCTTTTTATTTAATTTATTACAGTAGTATCTTAAAAAATAGTCAGCCAGCATCTTTATATCTTCTTTCCTTTCACGAAGAGTAGGGAGGTAAAGCTGAGAGACACCTATCCTGTAGTAAAGGTCAGCCCTGAACTCCCCTGAAGCTATCATCGCCTCTATATTTTTGTTAGTGGCAGATATTATTCTCACGTCCAGCCTCACAGGTTTGATATCGCCAAGCCTTGTAACGCTTTTGTCTTCCAGAACCCTCAAGAGCTTTGCCTGAAGGTGTAAAGGCATGTCTCCTATCTCATCTAAAAAAATAGTGCCTCCATCAGCCAGTTCAAACTTACCTGGTTTACCGCCCCTTTTGCCGCCTGTGAAAGCACCTTCTGCATATCCAAATAGTTCACTTTCTAAAAGGGTCTCTGGTATTGCAGCACAATTAATTGGAATAAAAGGCTTTCCCCTCCTTGGACTGTTATTATGGATAGAACGAGCAAACATTTCTTTACCGGTTCCGCTCTCTCCTCTAATCATCACATTCAAATCGGATATAGCAAGCTTTTTTGCCTTTATTATAGCCTCATTTATAACGGCACTTTTCCCAACAATATCATCAAAGTCATAGTCCTCATTGTCTCCTATATAATTTTTGGTTACTCTATGGGCTTCTATAATATCCTGGAAAGTCACAACTCCACCTGCACATTTATCTCCACTTAAAAATGGTGTTATGTCCGCTACAAAAGTCTCTCCATTGTTTCCAAAAAGCTTGTAACTTTTAAAGCTGCATCCATCCTGCATAACTTCTTTCAATGGGAAATTCTCAAAAATTTCATTTATATTATGTTTGCACATAAAATTAATTTTTAATAAAGACTCCGCCCTGCTGTTGACATGTATTATATTGCCCTCTTTATCAAATGCGACTATCCCCGAGTCTATAGATTGGATTATGCCATTTAGTTGGGTATTTAAATCCTCAATTTTATTTATCATGTGGGATTCATTTATTTTTGAAGTTATATAATCTACTAGTTTTTCCATAAGAAGGGTAAGTTTTTTCTGTTCTATAATAGCATACAGCTTTTGTTTTCTGGTAAATGCCACAAGAAATATAACTCCTTCTGTCCTTCCTCTGTAGCTTATTGGATAGCCAATTACCGCTTCAAGGTGGCATAAAACCTTCGATGGACACATATTACAAAGTTCAAAAAACATCGGATCATCTACAACAATTTTTTCATTTTCTTTAATGACAAAATTTCCTAAGAGTGAATCTTTTGCAATCTTACCTATGTAGAACTTATAGTCATTGGTAGCCGTAATAACTTCCATGTTACTATCAATTATGAAAATATCAAGATTGACATTGTATGAAAGGACATCACAGAACTGCTCAAGGTCGTCCTTC
>JASEJQ010000023.1 GCA_030016635.1 Thermoanaerobacteraceae bacterium
ATATACCTATGGCGTCCGAAGTCAGGCCTGCCAGAAGCGCATACCTCATCCTCTTAATCCCCACAGCGCCAAAATATACTGATAACACATATAGTGTGGCCTCGGAGGAACCATATATCATGGATGATAATACACCTATGTATGAATCCGGCCCGTATTCCCTTATGAGTCCGGTCGCTATCCCCAGCGATGCACTTCCAGAAAGCGGCCTTAATATTGCCAGAGGCAAGACTTCCGCCGGCAGTCCTATCATAGAAGTAAATCTTCCAAATGCATTTACTATCATATCCATAGCACCTGATACCTTAAACATATTTACGGCCACCAGCATTGCTATAAGGTATGGAAGTATATTGACCGTGGTTTTAAGCCCATCCCGTGCCCCCTCAATAAATACTTCATAAACCTTTACACCCCTCATGAGCCCTATAAAAGGGATTATAAGAACCAACAGAGGTATTATATACTTTGAAAAATCGCTCATCTTTCAAATCTCCTGTACGTTTTTCTTATAAAAATCGTGGCCATAACTGATATAATTGCGGCCCCAAGTGATGAAATAAGTATGGGAACAAGGATTGCCGCCGGGTCCTCTGACCCCTCCACCGCCCTTATGGCTATCATAGTTGTCGGTATAAACTGCACACACTCCGTATTAAGCACAAGAAACATGCACATGGCATCAGAGGCAGATTCTTTATCTGTATTTAACCTCTGCAGCTCTTCCATAGCCCTTATGCCCATAGGTGTTGCTGCATTGCCAATCCCCAACATGTTAGCCGAAAGGTTCATTATTATAGCCCCCATTGCCTGATTGCTTACGGTAAGTTCATTAAACAGAGGTCTTAATATGGGATACAGAGCACGAGAAAGTACT
This sequence comes from Thermoanaerobacteraceae bacterium, assembly GCA_030016635.1. GTDB lineage: Bacteria > Bacillota > Thermoanaerobacteria > Thermoanaerobacterales > UBA4877 > JASEJQ01. Next base: position 878 of record JASEJQ010000023.1, read on the forward strand.
TTAATCAGACCCGAATACTCCGCTATCCTCATTATCCCCAGCCACAAGCTCATAATGCCAATAAGCCCAATAGAAATTTCCACTGCGTCCTTTACTCCATTTATTATGGCATGATTCAAGAGATCCACCCTGCCGTTCATTATCCCCGCTATGGTGCTTATTCCAATAAGGGCAAACCAGAAATAATTTATCATTCCGATACCCCCTTTAGAAAAACCATATGAATTCTTCATGTCAATTATGAGGTAAATTTTTATTGACTTATTTTGTAAAATCTGGTATCCTTAAAATATAAATTTTGTCGAATTTTGGAGGGGAGATTAAATGAAATCAACCGGTATAGTACGTAAAGTAGATGAACTTGGAAGGGTAGTCATACCAATCGAACTCCGTAGGACATTAAACATTGCAGAGAGGGATGCCCTCGAAATATATGTGGATGGGGAACAGATAATACTTAAAAAATATGAACCCGCCTGCATATTCTGCGGCAACGCTAAAGACGTGGTAAATTACAAAGGGAAAAATATCTGCAAGGACTGCCTGGATGAACTAAAAAAAGAGGCTTAAACCTCTTTAAATAAATCGTAAACCTCTCTTTTGGAGACGCCTGCATCTTTTGCTGCCAGTTTTATTGCATCCATCTTTTTCATTCCCTGGTCCATGTACTTCATGGCCTGGCCTCTGGCAAAGTCAATCCCTAAGAGGGGTTTTTCTTTTTTTATGCCTTCTATAATCAGGACAAACTCACCCTTAGTCCCTTTCTCTTCAAAATTGCTGATGGCCTCTCCTACACTCCCTCTGAAAGTCTCCTCATATACCTTGGTAATCTCTCTGCTTACAGACACCCTTCTGTCTCCCAGGATGTTCAAGATGTCCTTCAGAGTGTCAATAACTCTCTTAGGCGATTCGTAAATGATGATGGTCCGTGTCTCACCTTTCAACTCCTCAAATATCGCATCCCTTTCCTTCTTCTTTCGCGGCAAAAAACCTTCAAAGCAAAACCTTCCTGTATCAAGTCCCGACATGGCCAGTGCTGCCGTAAATGCAGACGGTCCGGGCACCACCTCTATATTTATAGCCTCTTCAATACATCTTCTCACAATAACTTCACCAGGGTCAGATATGGCTGGCATCCCTGCATCACTCACAACAGCCACACTCATGCCATCTTTAAGCATATCTATAATTTCCTCCGAAGCCCTGGCCTCATTATGCTCGTGGTAGCTTATCAGCTTCTTATGTATATCATAATGATTTAAAAGCTTAATCGTATTCCTGGTGTCCTCAGCCGCAATAATGTCCACTTCTCTTAATACCTCAAGTGCTCTTAATGTAATATCCTTGAGGTTGCCAATAGGAGTAGCACAAAGATACAATTTGCCTCTCAATTTCATTCACCACCATAGTATATCTTTAAATATTCTTCTGTATAGCTTCCATCGTTATTATATATAATGAGAGGTTTCTCCACAACCATATCAGCAGAGCCGCACTTGATGCAGTGGACTAAAAATAGGTTCGGCCTTTCATCCACCCTGGGGTATACCATATAAAGCCTCTTGGGCTCCAGCCTGGCATTCCTGCATTCATCCAGCACCTCAGCCAATCTTTCAGTCCTGTGTACCATAAAAAAACTTCCGCCAAACCTTAATACCTTAAAGGCTGCACTAAGCACCTCCCTTAAAGTACAATATACTTCGTGCCTTGCTGCTGCCTTCATAGGGTTTGGACTTATCTCCCCAGTGTTCACCTTCAGATAGGGCGGATTTGCAGTCACCAGGTCAAAGGATTCATAATCAAAATACTCCTGTATTTTCTTTATGTCTCCATTTATAATCCTTACCCCCGAAAGGTTGTTGATCTCAACGCTTCTTATAGCCCTCTCCACTTCTTCAAAATTTATGTCTATGCCATAGACATTTTCTACACCTCTTTTCCCCGCCAGAAGTATGGGGATAATGCCATTTCCGCACCCTAAGTCTATGGCCCTTTTCACACCATTTATAGGTGCAAGGTTTGCCAGGAGAACTGCATCCATGCCAAACCTGAAGCCATCCCTGTCCTGTATAATCCTCAAGCCATTGTATTGAAGGTCGTCTATCGTTTCCATATGCCACCCTCCTGTCGTAAATCTATTCATGAACTGATACAATTGCGGCAATTCCCTTGCATGTAAATAACATCCCGATACCTGATCGCTCGTCTCGATACTCTATCATTCGTGTCTGCTATTTAGTCGGGTACGCCTCCATGCGGCGTCCATGCCTACGGCTTAAGCTAATACGGCCTCCATACCGGATGCCCCGGCTGCATTTGCCACTCATTAAAATTATCATAGTCTCGCTTTAAGGATGCCTTAAGATGTTATATGCCATATCTGGTTAGTTTGCTTTAGTTACGAATATTATACCACAAAATATAAAACTGCCGCCAAAATGACGGCAGTTTTATACCGATGCTACACAAAGACGTAGGGTTCGATGATAGGACCGTAGGGTTCGATGATAGGACCAGCCATTTCCCCATAGGGTTCTATGATTGGCCCATAAGGCTCTATAATAGGGCCATAAGGTTCAATTATTGGTCCATACGGTTCGATGATGGGGCCAGCAAACTTTACATCAGCTGCCGGGAATATAGCCAGTGCGACCAACAGCAGAGTTGTAAGTATTATCAGCTTTGCCCTCATATTTACATCTCCCTTCTTTCTTTTATATTATAATTTTATGTTTATTCAATATATATGTCAATAATACTCTCAAAATTTAAATTGTTAAATATAAATATATAAATACTTAGATACACAAAATTTTCAAACTATAATAAAAGTTTTCCCCATTATATGGAATTAATAAAAATAATTTCAATAGAAATAAAATATTTTTCCCATAATTTTAAATCTGTGTTATAATAATAACTATAAATAATTGTATAAATGGGGGATAGAGTATGGATATGGAAGACATGGATTTAAACATGATTATCGATTCCAAAGAAATCGGACGAAGAATACGCAAAAGAAGACGTGAGCTAAAACTGAGGCAGCGGGACATAGCCGGTGATGAGTTTACCGTTGGCTATATAAGCCAGCTGGAGGTTGGTAACATTTATCCCTCTGTAAAAGCGCTTACCTATCTTGGTAGGATACTGGATGTACCACTTTCATATTTCCTTGACCCTGAATACGACGAAAAATCAAATCTGTTAGACCGGATGGATAAACTAAACGACAGCTATATTTCGTTCCTTGAGGCTGAGAGGCTTATGAGAAATGAAAATTATAAGGAAGCTTTATCTATACTGGAGGGTTTTCTAAAGGAATTTGACCCGAAAGACCCCAGATATATCAAGGCAAAATTCCTTATTATTTGCTGTCATGCAGAAACCGATAACAACAAGGTGGCAACAGAATTGTTCGATGAGCTCATAGGTATGCTGTTAAGCGATGACAGCAACCTAAAATATGCCGCATGGCTATACTATAAGATTGGGATTTGCTACTGGAGAATGGAAAGACACCTCAAGGCCCTCAGGACCCTGGAAAAAGGCATAGACCTGATTGATAAAAACAACCTCGACCTTTATGACCTTAAGGGAAAGATGCTTTTAAATATTGCCAACCTGCTTATGAAGGTAAATAATTATGTAAAGGCCAGAGATTATTTTATAATGTGCATGAATTTTTCCAAAGAACATGGTCTTGTAAAGTATATAGGATCGTGTTATCACGGGATTGGCTTTACAAGCTATTATCTAAATGAATACAAGGATGCTGTTAAAAACATAAGGCGTGCCATTTTTGTAAACAATATATTCGGCTTGAAGGAAGAAATAGCAAAAGAATATAATTATCTCGGATATATATATATTGACATGAAGCAGTATGACTTCGCCTTGAAAAACTTTGAAAAGAGCACGGAAATATATAAAGAATTGAACAAGATGCAATACGTGGCATTTAATATGACTGAGATAGCCAGAATCAATTATATTTACGAAAATTACAACCATGCCTTGAGACTACTGGAGAGAGCAGACAAATTGCTTGCAGAAAACAACAACTATCTTGAAGAGAGGTGCAGGATATATCGCCTTATGGGTGATATAAATACTACCACACTTGAATATGAAAAAGCAGAGGAACTTTACAAATTCGCCGAGTCTCTTGTTGAAAACGTGGATGCAGAGAAAGAAAAATCTCTTCTCAAGGAGTCCATGGGCAACCTCTATTACAAGATGGGAAGAAACGAGGAGGCTTTAGAGTACTTCTCTGGTTCAAAAAATGAAGAAAATGTGCAGTACAGAAATACCTGAGTTCACCAAAAGACTCAATGATTTCAGGGCACTCAATGCTGAGGTGATTGGCGCTAATACTGATAGTATTTATTTCCATAATGCATGGATAAAAGAGCTTGGCGGTATTGACTTCCCCATAATTTCTAATTATAACAAGACCATGGCCAGAAATTATGAAATCCTGCTGGAGGATGCGGGCATCGCATTAAGGGCAGCTTTTATAATTGACCCTGAAGGTAAAATCAGATATATTGTGGTCCATGAGCCTGTAATAGGAAGAAATGTCAATGAGATATTAAGGGTTCTATCTGCCCTTCAGGCCGGCGGTACATGCCCGGTGAACTGGGAACCTGGCCAGGCCACACTATAGAGTACTTAAATATAGCAAATTTAAGGGTTACTCACATAGAGATTTTTTCATAATCCTTTTCAACAAAAGGCGTAAAATACTTTTTATTTTACGCCTTTTGTAAATAGCTAAATTTCAAAGTGTATGCTTGTATTTCCCCTGTACTTATCCTTTTATTCTTCACTTTCTTCAGGCTGCATTATTACAGTAATCTCGCATGGCTTAAAATCAAAAGATAACTCTATGCCTTCTTCATTTACTATTTTAACCTTTAATATTTTCTTTAAGGCATTGACCTCTGCTACCCTTCCCTCACCTTTGGGTGTAAGGACAATACTGCCTTCCAATGGCAGGCATGACCTTGCTTCCTCATATACATCCTGCTCATACTTCAGGCAGCACATAAGCCTACCGCAGAGTCCGGATATCTTGGTTGGGTTTAGTGAGAGGTTCTGATCCTTTGCCATTTTTATGGAGACGGGTTCAAAATCGCCCAGGAAGCATCCGCAGCAAAGAGCCCTGCCGCATGGTCCAAGTCCGCCTATGGATTTGGCCTCGTCTCTTACACCTATCTGCCTTAGTTCTATCCTTGTCTTGAAAATAGCGGCCAGCTCTTTCACCAGTTCTCGAAAATCAACCCTGCCATCCGCCGTAAAATAGAATATGATTTTACTGTTATCAAAGGTATACTCTGCATCTATGAGTTTCATATCCATATTATGCTCTTCTATCTTGTTGAGGCAGACCCTCATAGCTTCTTTTGCTCTGGTATCATTCTCTTTCTGATGTGCTATATCTTCCTCAGTAGCTAATCTCAATACAGGCTTTAAAGGAGTGATTATTTCTTCCTCCGGAATTTCTTTTTTACCCACCACTACCTCTCCAAACTCAACACCCCTGGATGTCTCTACTATCACATTGCACCCGGGGACAACATCTATGTCAACAGGGTCAAAATAGTAAATCTTCCCTGCTTTTTTAAATCTCACTCCGACAACATTTACCAAAATCACACCCCCAGTATATCTAAAAATAATACGTCAAAAGTGAGCTGAATATTGGAATTAAAGGCAACAAACCTCCGCATTTCTTCAATTCGCTCTATTATGTGCACCAGTCTATCATCCGGGAATCCGCTATAATTCAAAAGGTATGACTGCTTATCTGCGTTGATAATGAATTCATACTTATCATGATTTATCATAAGAAGGTCACGGTAAAAAGACTCCATGATATCCAGCATATCCCCTGCTGTTTCTCTATCGGGCTTTAATATTCCATACATATCAAATACATCATATGGTTTTGCATTTCTCAGTCTATCTATTATATCAAATACCTTTTGCCGGAACTCAATATGGTCTGGTTCTAAAAGCATGACCGCTTTGCCTACCACTCCCTTTGAAAACCGGGCAGCAAACAGAGCTTTTTGTTTATCTATATTATAACGCTTCATTAGCATATCCGTAAGTTCCTCTTCATTCGCCCTTCTCATCGATAGGACCTGCGCCCTTGAACGTATAGTAGGTAGCAAAGCATCTGTAGAATCTGCAAGCAGCAAAAATATGTTGTCTCCATGACATTCTTCCAGTGTCTTTAAGATGGCATTCTGGGCCTCAGAGGTCATGGTATGAGCTTTATTTATTATAAAGACATTGTATCTTGATGTGTACGGCCTAACTATAGACTTTTCTATTATATCCCTTATTTCATCTACGCCTATGGATCTGTTCTGTGTAAGCATATATACGTCGGGAAAAGAACCAGCTTCAATAGATTTGCAGTTTCTGCATGTATCGCATGGTCTGTTGCCGCCAGTACAGTTTAAATATTTTGCAATCTCCCTTGCAGCCAGACCCTTTCCTGCACCCCTTTCACCGGTTATAATATATACATTAGAAAAAGATGCTTCATTCTTAAATATCTCAAATATATGGTCCGCCCCAAGGACATCATTAAAACCCATAACTACACCTCAGTTGTATATATCTACTAAAAGTCCTCTTATTTCATCAATCTTTTCCAGGACATCCAGAGTATCTTTCTCTTTTTTCATGAAGTCTTCGGTTAGTTTACTCAGTTTTTCATTTACCTCTTCTATTATAACATAAATTTTATGTCTGCCACTATAATCCAGATAATCCCTTTTTGATGCGGTGAAAGCAGATAGTGCTTCTCTCAAAAAAGTGCTCACCATCTCTTTATATGCCATGAGGCTGTTTAAATCAAGCATTTCTTTCAGTTCCTTAGACTTTTCATCTATGTCTTCCATAAGCTTTTTGAGCCTTTCATGGTTATAATCTTCCTCTGCATTTAAAAGACTATCCTTAAAACTGCTACCGGAATTTTTATTTTTCACAGTAACCGGTGTGCTTACCCTGTTAAGTCGGACATTTTCTACCTTCACATCAATCACCCCTTACCTTTTTTAAAACTGTGCGCATTATCTCCTCGTGCAATTTATCTCTGTCCTGCAGTGCATCTAAAATTACAAACCTGTCTTTATATTTATTTGCCAGTATATGATAACCCTCTCTGACTTTCTCCTGAAAAGCTTCTCCTTCCTCCTCTATCCTATCTGGAGTCCTTGATGATCTGGCAATAAGTTCTCGGGCGGGGGCATCCAGAAGAAAAGTAATATTCGGGACAAGTCCATTTACTGCTGGAGCATTGATAGCATATACAATATCTATACCTATCCCCCTGGCGTGGCCTTGATAGGCCAGGCTTGAGTCAACATACCTGTCTACCAGGACAAAATCCTTATTAACCAGGCCTGGCCATATCACCTGCCTTGCCAGAAGAGCGCGGCTGGCAGCATAGAGATATGCCTCTGTAAGTGGTTCCATGCCCCTATTGCTTTTATCCAGTAAAATCTCCCTGATCTTTTCACCAATAGGAGTCCCCCCTGGCTCCCTGGTTACCATGACCCCGTACCCCAAATCAATCAAACGATTTTTAAGCATCACCATCTGGGTGGATTTCCCGCACCCATCTATACCCTCAAAACTGATGAATAAACCCAATTTTCATCCCCCTATATATCCAGTATGGTAACATAGCCTTTGTCGTAGCCAATAACCTCAACACCTATCATTACCAGTTCCTCTATCTCCATGGCTATACCGGTTGTAATAAGTTCTCCGGGAGCCACATAGGGTATCCCCGGCGGATAGGGTATAAGGAAGTCCCCGGCGATTTTGCCTACACTCTCTACAATGGGCACCTTCTTCTTATGCATAAAGGATGCATCTCTCGGGTTGTAGATAATCTCCGGAATCTTATAGTCAAAGGTGATGGGTATAACCCTATTCTCCTTATTTTTTTTGAGTTGCTTTACAGCGTCTACTAATTTTATGATGTCTTCTTCTCTGTCACCTATAGTGATCATGGACAATATATTATACATATCGGAAAGCTCTACCTGTATATTATATCTGTCTCTTAAAATCTCTTCCGCCTCATGTCCTGTCATATGAAGCCCCTTAACATTTACAACCAGCTTGGTGGGGTCTATATCCACTATACTGTACTGTCCTATTATATCCTCATCTATTACATGTATATCCTCTGCATCTTTCAATTTTTCCCTGGCCAGGTGCGAAAGCCTCATTACCTCATCCATCAGATCTGGATGTTCCTCCACCTCTTCCCTGGCCAGGTCAAGGGATGACATGAGCAGATAGGACGGGCTTGTTGTCTGTACAAGACGCAGTGCAAATATAAGCCTATCTATGTTTATCCTGTCGCTCCCCACATGAAGTATCGAACTCTGGGTAAATGAAGGGAGTGTCTTATGGACGCTCTGTACTACCATATCTGCCCCTGCCTCCAGTGCAGTTATGGGAAAATCCTCATGAAACTTAAAATGCACCCCATGAGCCTCGTCCACCAGAAGAATTTTCCCGTAACGGTGCACGATATCGGCTATGGCTTTTATATCCATGCATAGACCATAGAAATTGGGATATGTAACCATAACAGCTATGGCATCCCTATTCTCCAATAAAGCTCTCTCGACACTCTCAGGAGTTACCCCTACCGATATGCCGTCTTCCCAATCCACGGCAGGTTCTATATAGGCCGGGTTTGCCCCTGCAAGTATCATGCCGCTGAATGAAGATCGGTGGCAGCTTCTTTCTATCAAAAGTTTTTCCCCGGGATGTAATGTAGCAAGCATCATGGCATAGATACCGCCGGTAGTCCCGTTTACCAGAAAAAAGGATTTCTTAGCGCCGAAGGCTTTCGCTGCCCGTTCTTCAGCCTCTAAGATTATGCCCTTTGCATTATGAAGGTTGTCTGTATCCGGAAGCTCAGTAAGATCGATTTTAAAGAGATTCTCTTTTATCTCATCAGCCCTTAAAATCCCTTTACCCTGTTTATGGCCAGGCATATGAAATGGTGTTATGTTCTTTTCAACATACCTTAATAAACCATCAAAAAGTGGTGCAGTCATAAAAAACCTCCTTCTACTATAATTATACATCATTTATTTTCCCCAAGAAGTAGCCTTGAGAAATTAAAATTCATAATATGCTGCTTGTTATTTTTTCCATAAAAGACGATAATATTTACAGGTGTTTAGATGATACCTACAATGTATTGTTCTGGATTGGGGTTTTAAATAATTTGCCGTTTTTCAATCATGCAGGATAAAATATATCTTTTTTAAGAAAAAAATTAGTGTTATACTATTTAAGGATTGATGATAACATTGCTTTAAATACCAAATCCTGATAAAATAGGAGTTGGATAAATTCTATTATGGAAGGATTGCCAATGGCTAACTCAAGGATATATATAGTGTCCGACTCATCAGGAGAATCTCTAAGAGATCTTGTAGAAACAGCTTCCCTGCAATTGAAGCGTGACTTCACTATTGTAAAAATTCCTTACGTAGGGGATATCCAGGAGATAAAGGATATCGTATACCAGGCAAAGGCAGAAGACTCAATTATCTTTTCAGCTATTATTATAAGCAATCTAAGGGATACACTTCTTTATGAGTGCGCCACAAATGGCGTTAAAGCTGTTGACCTGCTGCAGTATGTGATAGAACTATTAAAGTACGACTTTAAGGGTTCAGGACAGTCTCCTGCGATCGAAGAGTATTCTCAAAAGATATCCGCCATGGAATATGTGTTTTTGCATGATGACGGTTTAAAGACCGAGGAAATACTAAAGGCAGATGTAGTTATAATAGGTGTATCCAGGACATCTAAGACCCCACTCTGCATGTACTTAGCCAATAAAGGCATTAAGGCGGCCAATATACCACTTATCCCGGAAGTAGAGCCTCCAAAGGAGATCTTTATGGTGCCATCAGATAAAATTGTTGGGCTTACCATAGCTCCGGATAAGCTTCATCATATACGTGCAGAGAGGATTAAGGCTATGGGATTGGGCATTAATGCATCATATGCCACCATGGAAAGGATAAAAAAGGAGATAAATTATGCAGAATCCATCATGGACAGCCTGGGATGTCTGAAAATAGATGTTACCAACAAGGCTGTTGAAGAGGCCGCTCAGATTATAATGGGTCATTTGAAAATTAATAATGTATAAAAGCGCTTTTGCGCTTTTTATAAATTAAGTAAACAAAGGAGGTTACATAGCAATGGCTCATAAGTATGTCTATATGTTTGAAGAGGGCAATGGCTCTATGAAAGAGCTCCTCGGCGGCAAGGGTGCCGGCCTGGCCGAAATGACCAATATTGGGCTTCCCGTACCGCCCGGATTCACCATTACCACAGAGGCATGCACTATTTACTATGAAAATAATGGAAAGCTGCCTCAGGAAATAATAGATGAGGCCATGGAGTATCTGGCAAAATTGGAGACAAAGGCCGGAAGAAAACTGGGTGATCCAGAACATCCGCTTCTGGTGTCAGTACGTTCCGGTGCAAGAATATCCATGCCTGGTATGATGGATACCATATTAAACCTGGGCTTAAACGATCAGACTGTAGAGGGCCTGGCCAAAGAATCCAACAACCCAAGGTTTGCATATGACTGCTATCGCCGCTTCATACAGATGTTCAGCGATGTGGTTATGCACGTAAATATCAACCTGTTTGAAGGCGAACTGGAGAAATTGAAGGAGGAGGTTGGAGCAAGGCTGGATACCGATCTTACTGCAAAAAATCTCCAGGAACTCATAAAGAGGTATAAGGATATAGTAAGGAAAAATGCAGGCAGGGAGTTCCCACAGGATGTAAAGGAACAGCTTTTGATGGCTATAAACGCTGTCTTTGAATCCTGGAATACTCCAAGGGCTATAACATACAGGAAATTGAACAAGATACCGGATGACTGGGGCACTGCTGTAAACGTTGTTATGATGGCATTTGGAAACATGGGTAATAATTCCGGTACAGGCGTTGCATTTACAAGGAACCCATCCACAGGCGAAAAGGTATTCTATGGTGAGTTCTTAATAAATGCCCAGGGTGAAGACGTTGTGGCAGGCATCAGGACGCCAAAACCCATAGCCGAGTTAAAGGATGAGATGCCAGTGGTATATGACCAACTGTTAAATGTTGCTAAAACCCTGGAAAATCACTACAAGGACATGCAGGACATCGAGTTTACCGTCCAGGAAGGCAAGCTCTATATGCTGCAGACCAGGAGCGGCAAGAGGACACCTCAGGCTGCTATCAAGATAGCTGTGGACCTCTGTGAAGAGGGTATCATTGACAAAGAGACAGCTCTCATGAGGGTAGAGCCCGAACAGATATCCATGGTAATGCACAGACAGATAGACCCCAACTCCAAATATCAGGTTATAGCCAAGGGGCTGGCAGCGTCTCCAGGTGCAGGCATGGGTGAGGTTGTATTTGATGCTGATGAGGCTGAGAAATTAGCCCATGAGGAAGGCAGGAAGGTTATACTGGTTAGACCCGAAACCACCCCTGACGACATACATGGCCTAGCCGCTGCAGAAGCAGTCCTGACAAGCCGTGGTGGTATGACAAGCCATGCAGCAGTTGTTGCAAGAGGCATGGGTAAACCTGCTATCTGCGGATGTGAAAGCATTAAGATAGACTTAGACCGTGAGCTCTTTACAGTGGGCGACATCACAGTAAAGAAGGGTGACATCATCACAGTAGACGGCACCACCGGCAATGTCATACTGGGTGAGGTCAACTTTGTAGACCCGACATTCTCTGAAGAATTCACAAAACTGCTCACATGGGCAGACGAGGTAGCAAAGATAGGTGTCAGGGCCAATGCAGATACACCTGTAGATGCTACCACAGCCAGAAACTTTGGTGCAAAGGGCGTTGGCCTCTGCCGTACAGAGCACATGTTCATGGCTACAGACAGGCTTCCTGTTGTTCAGGAAATGATACTGGCTCAGAACTATGAAGACAGGAAGGCTGCCTTAGATAGGCTTCTCCCGATGCAGCAGGGCGACTTTGAGGCAATATTAAAGACAATGGAAGGCTATGAGGTAATCATAAGGCTATTAGACCCGCCTCTGCATGAGTTCCTGCCGGATGAGATGGAGCTTGCATTAAAGCTCAATACATTGAGACTCACCAACGGATCTAAAGAAGAAATAGATGAGACAGAAGAACTTCTGAAGAATGTAAGGGCATTAAAGGAGTTTAACCCGATGCTGGGCTTCAGGGGATGCCGTCTCGGCATGATCTATCCAGAAATCTACGAGATGCAGATAAGGGCTATACTCAACGCCACTGTCAACCTCTTAAAGCAGGGTGTCAATGTGATACCAGAGATTATGTTCCCGCTGGTAGGCACCCAGGAAGAGATGAAGAGGCTAAAAGAAATGGCCGTAAATATAGGCAAGGAAATCATGGATGCCATAGGAGTTAAGCTGGATTATAAGATTGGTACTATGATAGAAGTACCAAGGGCTGCCCTTGTAGCGGATCAGCTTGCTGAATATGCTGACTTCTTCTCCTTCGGCACCAATGACCTTACCCAGACCACATTTGGATACAGCCGTGACGACGCTGAGCACAGGTTCCTCTTCCAGTACATCGAGAAGAAGATATTAAAGGACGACCCGTTTGAGACACTGGATGCGGATGGTGTAGGTCAACTCATAAAAATTGCCCATGACAAGGGCCGTTCTGTAAAGAGTGACCTGTCACTGGGTATATGCGGCGAGCATGGTGGAGACCCAAGGTCAATAGACTTCTGCTACACGGCAGGCTTAAACTACGTAAGCTGCTCACCATACAGGGTGCCTGTAGCAAGATTAGCAGCAGCCCAGGCCACAATCAGACATAAATAATATAGATAAATTTAAGGCCGGTGAATTATACCGGCCCTTTATGTTTAATACTTATCCGTTACCACCCCTAAGGAGGATGCCTTTATAAATGATAATTCATATAAGGATTTTAAGCTATCTCTATCACCTGTCACTACAACGCCCTGTACCTTAATGTCACTCTCTGTTATTTTTCCATCCTTACCTGCGATGTTGGTAAAGACCCTTGTAAACTCCCATTTATATCTTGTGTCATACTCTTTACCATTTTCCAGCGCCCCTACAAACCGCGAGACAGGGTCGGGTATCTCTTTACCAGTTTCATCATACGCCTTAATTCCATATGCTGTCCTTTCAGACCGTATCTTAGCCGGTACATCAACAATTTCCCCTGTGCCTTCCTGCTTTATCTTACGCGGCTTGGATTCCTCCTTTTCCTCATCACTCTGGTCGTCAACCCAGTACCATGCCACTGTGACATCTTCAGGTATCATCTTCCTGACCTCATCAATGCTATATGCCCTGTCAAAAGAAAGCGCCATCTCCATATACTTATCCGGACCTATCTTGTCCAGCAGGCTCAGGTCATTTTTATAATCCTGATATTTTATATACGGATAATAAAAAACCATCTCCCTCTGGCCAAGCACATTGTACTTGTTATATTTCAAATCATCTGTATAATAGCTCGTGCCAAAAATTATCGGCGACTCTGTACCTATCAAATCCCCGTAGTCCGATTTAAACGGCCCGTATACATAGCTCTTTTCGCCTGTATATACAATCTTGTCTTTGAGTATCTTATATGTCGCATATTCGTCCCGCCCGCCAAACAGGCTGTGGTACCTCCTCACCTCTCCTATATAGGTGTTTGGCGCCGAAATATAATAGAATTCTGACACAGCAATCTGAATAGGTGTTCCATATTTGTACGCCATTGCCTGGCCGAAATATATCACAGCAACAGACATCAAGCACATGACAATTATACTGATAATCATATTTCTCACTATAGAGTAAAACTTTGCCTTTCTTACGGCCTTTTTAAGCTTATCTTCTTTAAACCCCTCAAAGATCTCATCAATATCCCTGTCATTATTTTCTCTCTTGTCTTTCATTAAGCAATCTCGCCTCCCATAACCTCTTAAATTTGTTTCTGGCCCTGTAAAGATAGACCTTTACCTTGTCTTCACTGTACCCATAGACATCGGCAATATCCCTGTATGAAAAATTCATGGTATACTTTAAGACAAGTAAATCCTTGTATTCAGGTTGCAGCATGTCAAGGGTACCTTTTATCGCCTTACCCTTTTCATTGGTTAAAAAGATATCTTCAGCACTTTTAGTAAACATTCCGATAACATCCAGACTGTCAATGTCAATTTCCTTCCTTTTCTTTCTTCTGCCGTATATTGTATAATAATTATTAATAGCCACCTTAAACAGCCATGCCCTAACCCTGTCGCTGTCAATAGAGTCAATATATTTTAATGCCTTATACAGGGTCTCTTGGGCAATATCTTCAGCATCTTCTACTGAGACACCCATCTTGAGCATAAACTTAAATACTATCTTTATCTCATCAATAAGGAGTTCTTCCAAGCTTTCATCACTCATACCCCACCCCCTATTCAGCATGCTGCAGCAGCCAAAGTACATTCTCATCAACCTTCCATAATATATAACCGATTGACGACCAAAAAGTATACAGCACCCATTGATAAAATTTTTACTGCTACCAAAAACATATTTCCTATAGAAATACCCTGCAATGAGCCTGCAGGGTATATAATCCAATAATTTCTTACTATGTCAGTTGCGGGCTTATGTCCCAACATCAACGTATATTTCTCAAGCATCCGGTGTCCATAAGATAATAAAAACCCGCTTCATATTTCCACATTTCCTTATTTGACCAACCTCTGTCTTCCAGGCATCCTGTCAAATGTGCTTTTAGACTATGTATTCAGAACAGGCCAGTCAAGAAACATGTCCTGTTAAATAAAAGCATTAAAACATTGTAAGAAATCCCAGTAGTATCAGTATAATACCTGGTAAGTACTTGAGTCTTTCATCCTTCGCTGCTGTCACACTCTTTCCGATATATACACCCAGATATATGAAAAGCATGTTGAAAATTCCAACTGCCACAGGAAGACCTATAAGCGGCATACCTCCCATGGAGGCACCAAGGCTGGCTCCAAAGGCATCCATTGCCAGAGCTATGCCAAGGAAAACTGCCTCTACAGTACTTATACTGCCAGAGTTATCCAGATCAGCTTTCAATGGCTGCTCAATAACTTTCACTGTTATCTCTATAAAATTTAGTCTGATAGTGAGCAATTCGGCGTCTTCCTGGCCTACCCGTCTTTCCCTTATTGCTGATATGAAGACGTATATACCTACCCCTATTAAAATAAAGGCGCCCAATATTTTGGAATATTGGGGATTTAAGAAAACGGCCAGGCCATTTCCAATATACATGCTTATATATGTCGAAATGCTGGATATAAAACTGACGGCTAAGAGAGGTACAAAGGGGATGGCAATCCTCCTCATACCATATGAAAGGCCGACGCAGAGGCTATCTATGCTCAATGCCAGGGCAAGTATCACCATAAATTCCAAGTCGCACACCCCATTTACTATAAAGCTATATACATATTACGCTACAGGGTGCCATTCTGTGATACTCTATATGGTGATACCACACCTCCAAATGCCAAATTCAGAAAAGCCAAACGACTCGGCTTTAGTCATCCTGCCGTTGGATACAGATAGAATTTCGTTAAATATCTCTCTCCCCACATCTTCTAAAGTGTTCTTCCCCTCTAAAATCGTTCCAGCGTTTATGTCTATGTTATCCTCCATTTTTCTGTAGGTCATGGGATTTCCGGTAACCTTAATAACCGGTACAATGGAATTGCCAACCGGCGTGCCTCTGCCTGTAGTAAATACACATACCTGTGCCCCTCCTGCCACCATGCCCACCACTGAATCTACATCGAAGCCCGGTGAATCCATTATGACAAGGCCCTTTTCTGTTGGTTTCTTGCCATATTCCACGACTTCCATTACAGGGGTCGTTCCTCCTTTGTGTATACATCCCAAAGATTTTTCTTCAATAGTAGAAAGGCCGCCGGCTATATTGCCTGGCGAAGGATTGGCTCCCCTAAGGTCTGCCCCTGTGCTCTTTACCTCGTCCTCTATATTTTTAACTATTTCATATATCCTATCTGCAACAGCCTTATCCTTTGCCCGTCTCATTAATATATGTTCGGCACCTATAAACTCTGTAGTTTCACTTAAGATAATTGTGCCACCTTCTTTTATAATCGGGTCGCTGGCATAGCCCAGGGCAGGGTTTGCGGCCAGGCCTGATGTCGGGTCAGAGCCACCGCATTCTACAGCAACAATAAGTTCTGAAACATCACACTCAGTTCTAACTTCCTCTGACATGTCCTCTACCATGCATCTTGCATACTCTACCCCCTTAGCTGCAGCTTTTGCTGTACCGCCCTCCTCCTGGATAACCACCACCTCTACAGGCTTGCCGCTCTCTCTAATCCTGTCTGCTATAATATGAGGCTGCGCAGTCTCACACCCAAGACCTACCACAACCACCCCAAAGACATTGGGGTTCTTGCCAAGGCCGACAAGTATATTCATAGTCCTCTCCGCATCCCTGCCTATCTGGCCGCAGCCCTGCTGCATATTAAATGTTGTAGTTCCCTCTACCTGCATCGATATGAGCCTTGCCGTCTCACTGGAACAAACCACTGTAGGCAGTATAAGCACCTTATTCCTTATACCAACGCTACCATCGCTTCTCTTAAAACCCATAAACCTCATGCTATTTCCCCCTCTGGCTTACTATATTGTGTACATGCACATACTCCCCGGCCTTTATATTTCTAACCGCTTTACCTATCACCTCACCGTATTTCACCACATCTCCGCCCTCCTGGATATCCCGCACAGCAAACTTATGATATACAGGAATATTGTCCAGCAAAACGATATCATTGCCTCCAATGCTTATAACCTCACCACTTTGCAGGTCCTTCATAGCTGTCGCCACATTATCCCTCTTATCAATAATGATAGTCTTTTCTTCCAAACTAAAACCCCCTTAATCTCAATATGCCAAACATAATAAATAGAAAAATAAATAACACAACTAAAACTCACTTACAAAATATGTATTAAATTCAGACATATAACAAGTTTCACTATTGTTATCACTAATTTTATCACATCCATACTGTCATTTAAACAACTAAGCTCATTTAAATGATAGAAATTTTATACTTTAATCCTTAATCTACCCTTGCAGTGTGTGCAGAGAAATATGTCTCATAGATCAGATAACTTGCAATCCTTATAGATTGATGCTCTTAAATATCCTCACCCTGAAAGAAATTAAAATAACTTAAAAAATAAAATTAATGCCAAAGCAATATGAACATTCTATGCCTTTCCCCTCAAGTACACTATCTGGAATTTTAAACCATAATTTTGGATCTGCAGCATTCTTGTAAAACTCCACAAATCTGCACAAGACATGGTATTTTCAGGTGATTTATGATATAATATTAAGTATAATAAAGATAACAAGAGATAACTTACATAAATCACGATAAATGAGGCAAAATCAATATTGTATTATTCATAAACCCATATTTTATATGGAGGAGGCAGCGAGAATGCTTACATATTTTGATAATATCGAAATCAATTTAGACTTAATAGAAAGTCTTTCAGATTTTAAAAAAGAATTTAACATAAACTGTTTAAGTATTCTTTTGGTTGATAATAGAAAAATATATAATGTTGAAGAAATATATACTGTTAATAATTGCCAAGCCTCCCTATTCCTGCAAAATAATACTATTGTTTATCTTGCATGTGATAGTTTAAAACCTGTTTATCATCTTGTTGAAGATGATGATATTGTTGCTCCATTAAATAAAAATTTTGTCGAAGAAGTATGCATTCCTATAAATGTAGAAAAACATAAAGATATTATTGTTTGTGTGTATTTTGGATTCAGTAACAAAACTAAAGGCATCCCAGAATTATTATCTTCATTTTTTAGCAAGCTTGACCTATTTAAAATATACTCTTATGCATTTTTAAAATACAATGAATTAAGCAACACTGAAAAAATTGCAAAACTACTCATATTGTTCGAAGATACTATAAAAATCAATCAGTCGTCTATGAGGTTGCACGCTTTCAATGTAGCATTCTGGACTATTGAAATAGCTAAAAAACTGAATTTCCCGAAGGACGAGCTTGAAAAACTCTATTATGCAGCCTTATTCCATGATATAGGGAAAATAAGAATTAAAAGCAGTATAATTAACAAAGAAAGTCCATTAACAGAAGAAGAATACGAGGAAGTTAAACGCCACGTAGAGTACGGATATATAATTACAAAGGAATTATTTGATGATATATATCCCGATATTCCTTTATGGGTAAAATACCATCATGAAATGTATGACGGAAGTGGTTACCCCAATGGATTGAAAGGTAATGATATCCCTCTCCCAAGCAGGATTATTAAGGTTGCAGATGTAATAGATGTCTTGTATTCTCCCAGGAGCTATAAACAAAATGTTTCTGTTGACAAAATAATTGCCGAACTCAAAAGATGCAGTGGAAAAGATTTTGATCCAGAAGTTGTAGATGCAGCACTAGAAGTAATTAATGAAAGAATTATTCTACCGATGGATATGTTAAAATCTAGTAGTGAAAAAATTTTACCTGCAAATCTTTCGCTGCAAACTTATAAAGATATATTCAATTTTGATGGCTATTTCTACTCTAATGAAGAACAAAGTTATTTTAAATCTACTAATGCCATTAAAGATATAAAAGACTTGTGGAATTTACTTTCAGCTTCTCTGGTTGTGGAAATACTTAATTCAATATATGAGTATGAAGTTGATGTAGTTCCAATAGATGAAAACACTTATCTAGTTTCAAACATAAGATCTCTCGAAAGTAAGAGCTATGTATCCATATTATGGGAGTTGGAGGCAATTTTAATTACACAGGACGGTAAAAACATAAACGTCAAAGTCAAAAAACTTTCAGCTGATGATCTATTATTTGTATGTGATAATACATACACTTTCAATATGGCAACTCTTTACAAGATGAGGCTGCAATTTGAAGATGGTGAAGTGTTAATTTTAAACGGAAGAATTACTTACAGTTACCCTGCATCTGCCGATTGCGTTTATTATAAATATACCTTTACAAATATTATAGAAACAACAAGAGATAAATTGTTCAGACAGATTTTTAGAAAGCAAATTGAGTTAAGGAGGCAATTTGAAAGGATTTTAAAATAGCTTTTTAAAATCACGCCATTAAAAATTTATCTCAAACACCCCAAGCCAACCTTATATGCGGCTTAAATTCCTCAGGCTGGGATTTTGCCTCCAGCTTCCTTTACCACCCACCTTTGGTGGGTACCCGGACCTCACGACGGACACCCTTGCTCTTGGCAGGTTTAATACCAAGTCCATAGCGGACTTTCACCGCTTTAGCTTAGCCCATGCCGGGCGCGCTAAAAAGGCCGCAGCTTGATTATACAGCTGCGGCCTTTTTAGCATTATCGGTTGGTTGCAAATTGTACTGCCATTTCAATAGCTTTTATCATGCTTGTTTCATCTGCTGTACCTTTGCCTGCCTTTCCAAATGCCGTACCATGATCTACCGATGTCCTGATTATTGGTAACCCTACCGTAACATTCACTCCACCCATAAAATCTAAGAGCTTCAAGGGGATGTGCCCCTGGTCATGATACATGACTACTGCAATGTCATACTTGCCATCTTTGCAATGCAGGAAGATAGTGTCAGGTGGTAGAGGACCATTTGCATCAATTCCTTCTTCTCTTGCCTTCTCTATTGCCGGTATGATTTCTTTTATCTCCTCATCGCCAAATAATCCATTTTCACCAGCATGGGGATTTAGCCCTGCCACGGCTATCCTGGGAGATTTTAACCCAAGGTCATTCATGGCCTTATCTGCCAATTTTATGACCTTGTATACCCTTTCCTTCTTTACCCTGTCACAGGCCTCTCTTAAAGATACGTGGGTGGATACATGTATAACCTTCAATGGCCCACCTGTAAGCATCATTGCATAATCCTTTGTACCGGTGAGGTCAGCAAAAATCTCTGTGTGTCCCGAGTAATGATAACCTGCCAGGTTTAAAGCTTCTTTATTAATTGGTCCGGTAACAACGGCGCTTAATTCCCCGGCCAGAGCCAGTTCAATACCCTTTTTTATATATTCAAATGCAGCCCTGCCGCACTCTGGTTGTACCCTGCCAAACTGATAACTATCCTTCACATTGTTTAAAGAGATCAGGTTTACTTTATAATCAATGCAATCATCTACATTATCAACGACGTTAATATCCGACTCGAAAGCAACTATCAAAGCAGCTCTCTTGATCACATTAATATCACCTATTACTACAGGTATACATGAATCAAGAATTCCTTTATTTTTGAGTGCTTTCAAGGTTACCTCGGGACCCACGCCAGCAGGGTCACCAATAGTAATCCCGATTAATGGCTTGTTCATCTTTTCATCCCTTCTATTACATTCCGACATCTTTGAGATATTTTATAGCGTGACTTATGGAATCAGCCTTTCCAAAACCCCCAGCCTTGGTTATGAGGTTTGTACCATCATAGGGTCCTCCCCAAATCTTTAAGACAGGTATGCCTGTCTCCAGCTCGTCTATAACCACAGAACCATCAGCCTTCATTGCTTTTATTGCACTTATAGCAATATCTCCCCCTGTTATAAATAGTCCCGAAAGCTTGTGCTTGCTCATCAGTTCATTAACGATAGTCCCCAGGGAGTCTGCAATTTTTTTGCTTACATTGCTCATACTAATATTTTTGTTTTTTGCCCACTCTACTGTGCTTTCGTAATCTGACCTTGTATTGGTGGTTGAAATGATAACATCCATCCCCATGCCGAGAAGTCTATCTGCCTCTTCTATTATCCTGTTAACCTCTATTTCTTCATTATTTAATAGGGTAACTGCATTAATGACAATTCCATGGGCTTCGTTTTTCTCCACAACATGATTGTATTGTTCTATGCTTACGCTATTAACGCTTCCAACCACACTCAGGACAGGTTTTTGTGGCTTTTTATAGTTTTCAAAAAGGGCATTGGCTAAACCTGCAGAACCAACCCACAGAATCTTTTTATCCAATAAAGCTGCTACCTGTGTTATCATGCTGAGGTCTTCTGGTGTCTCCACATCAAATATAATGGCGTGTGGTGGTCTTATTTTTTCGAGTTTCTCCCGAAGATTATGCCTTAAGTCATTTAACCCAATAATGCCGCATGGAATATCAAAATCAGCTGTTAATATGTCCTTTAACACTGCAGTTTTGACCGGGTTTTTGGGGTCATTTGCAAGTTCAGTTTCATTGATAGGTATCCCATTTAAAAGGTGTACACCACCTATTGTAGTCCTTCCTATCTGTGGATAGGCAGGAGAGAACACAATTATATCTATATCCATGTATTCACATATAGCCTTTATCTCGGCACTGATATTTCCACGTAGCGTGGAATCGACTTTTTTATATATGATTGAGGGCTCAAAATTCTTTTTTATTGTTTCTGACACGTCCGATAATATGTTATAAGCCTCTTCTTTTGAAATGGACCTGGATTCTGTATCTATAACAATAGCATCCCATCTATATGTGCTGTTAATACGGGATGGGTCAATGAAAACTACAGTATCAAATCCATATTTTTTCAGTTGTACTCCTGTGTCATTTGCTCCAGTAAAATCGTCTGCAATTACTACAGCTTTTTGCATCATGTATCCTCCATTTTTAAGATTTAGCAGCTGCCTTTTCTCTTCTATCCAGGTATGAGGTTAAAAGAGGACATAATACGGCTGTTATTATTACAGAGGCTGCAATCTGTGCCGTGGCAACTGGTGCTATAGCTGCAAGACTGGGATCTGCTGCCGCAACAGCGGCCGGTGTGGCTACAGCATTTCCTGCAGTCGTTCCTATGGCTGCTCCAACACCTTTTCTCTCTTTAAAACCGTATTTAATTGTATAGTAGCCACCAAGGCCTGTCAAAACAACTGTCATAAGCCCCAATAGCACACCTGGCAAGCCGGCTGTATATATTGTTCTAAAGTCAAGACCGGCACCTAATGGAAATGCAAAGAATGGAATCAAGAGGTCCTGCCCTTTAGCTAAAAGTTTTCTCCAGTCCTCATCCAGGTTGCCCAAAATCATACCCACTACAATAGGTACCAGAACAGCCACGAATGCTATAAAAGGAATATTGGCCAGGCCAGTTGCACCAAGTGCAACCATAGTGAAAAACGGGCCGTCATTTATAGACAAAACCGATATGGCACCAACATCACTGGCATCCCCAAATTCACCAGCCAATGCTGCGTATAACCCACCGTTGGAGTTGGTTAAAGCACCTATT
This sequence comes from Thermoanaerobacteraceae bacterium, assembly GCA_030016635.1. GTDB lineage: Bacteria > Bacillota > Thermoanaerobacteria > Thermoanaerobacterales > UBA4877 > JASEJQ01. The sequence continues at coordinate 23,285 of JASEJQ010000023.1, forward strand.
ATCGCCAGTGGTGTGAGGCCAAATAATCCGGCTGGCCCCATAAATCTTCCCACCAGCCACCCAATAATTGCACCAATGAAAAATTTGACTGCAGTGAGGGCTACACCCTTCGCCAATGGAACCCCTGCCTGCTTAAAATTTATCTGTGACCCCATGCAGAGCACAAAAAGCCCGATGAGCGGCATAGCGCCCTGTTTGAAAAGAGCTGTTGTAAAACCGCCGATATTTAAAGCTTCTGGAAACAAGGTATTTATAATGGCACCCAAAAGTAGCGGAACAACCATCATACCCCCTGGTATCTTTTTCATATACTTCATTATTGGCATTTACATAACCTCCCCTTTTTAAAAAGTTGATATTAGTTTATATATACCGAATTCCCTGTGGCCCAATGCCTCGGCCTTTGTTAGCTTGCCATTAGCTACATTGACTATCTCATTAAAAATAGTTTCACCTACTTCTTTCAATGACTGATCCCCTTCCACTATTGTTCCAGCATTTATATCTATGTTGTCTTTCATATTCTCATACGTCCAGGGGTTACCGGTAACCTTTATAACCGGGCATATGGGTGAACCAGTGGGCGTACCTCTGCCTGTAGTAAAGACCACTATCTGTGAACCCCCGGCTGTCATACCTGTAATAGACTCTATATCCTGTCCGGGTGTATCCATGATATATAATCCCTTGCCCTTTGGAGCTTCACCATAATCCAGCACATCTTGTATGGGTTTGGTACCCCCCTTGTAAATGCAGCCAAGAGATTTTTCCTCAATGGTTGTGATCCCACCCTCTATGTTTCCCGGGGTAGGCTGACCTCCTCTCATATCCACACCCATTGTCTTGGCTTTATCCTCACAGGCCTTTACAATGTCCAGTATCTTTTGACCCACCTCAGTGGTAACTGCTCTCCTTGCAAGGATATGTTCTGCGCCAATAAACTCAGTGGTTTCGGAGAAAATTGATGTACCACCCATGTCCACCAGCTTATCGGAGGCATAGCCCACAGCAGGATTCGAGGCCAGGCCGGACGTGGTATCAGACCCACCACACTCAATAGAAAGTATGAGTTCTGATATATCCCCTTCGCTCTTTTCCATTGACAAAACTTCCTGTGCCATTTCCCTTAATAGTCTTGTACCTATCTCTTCAGCCTTCAATGTTCCACCGCACTCTTGAATGATTATATATTGTACTGGCTTACCTGTAGAAGCAATTTCTTTTGCTACATGTTCTGTGGGTACCCCCTCACAGCCGAGACCAACCACAAGTACTCCACCTACGTTTGCATTTTTTCCAAGCCCAATGAGTACCCTTATAACCTGCTCCATATCTGCTCCAACCTGGCAGCAGCCGTGCTGATTTGGTATAGATACGGCCCCCTCCACATTGGAGGCTATCCTTGCTGCGACCTCTGAGGCACAAACTGAGGATGGAATTACAAGTAAATGATTTCTTATACCAAAACTGCCATCTTCTCTCCTATATCCTTTTATCTTCATTTCCAGTCGCCCCTCCCTCTTTCGCTCTCCACATTATGCACATGGACATAATCACCAGGATGTATGTCACTGGTTGCCCTACCTATTATTTCCCCATATTTGATTACTTCCTCTCCTTTCTTAATCTCTGTGATGGCAAACTTATGGCCGAACGGAACTTTTTGATTTAATTCTATTTCCTTTGTGCCACTATCTACGTCCAGTAGAACCTTCTCCGCTGCCTCTAATTCTTTGACAGCCGTAGCAACGTTATCCTTTGCGTTGGCAACAACAGCAAACCTTTTCATATAATCCCTCCTATTTTAATTTCACGTAATTTTATATAGCAATTTTTGTGCCAGAACGATTTTACACCACTTCCGGACAATTAAAAACCTGTACTATTGCATAATACAACATATTACTGTTGTATTATGCAATAGTGTTGCAAAATACAATACAAACTCATTTTTGATGCAACTGTTAACGGGCCATATGACAAACTCTGTATTATAGGCTTATACTACGATATGTGATAAACTCCATCAAGTTACTGTATGTGACTTTAAAAAGACAGGAGTATAATTTAAAAAGACCTGTATGTCAAAAAAATCCATAATAATCATATTTTCACTTTTTATTATTTGCTTATAGTTTACATTATGTAAAAAATATTTTCAAATGATACTATTCAAAAACCCGGCTGTTTTATTCAACCAGGTTCTCTATAAGTTTCGTGTATAATTTTAATGCCGTATACATGACGTCCTCGTCTACATCAAAACTGCTGTTGTGATGCCCTGCTTTTCAAGCTAATTTTAAACAATGCACAGTCAAAAGTCCAGGCCATCCAACCTGGACTTTATCCATGTATCAACTTTGGCAGGCATCTAACGCATACATGCCTTTTTATACCTTGAAACTTAAAATAGATGATGGGGGGACCTCATACTCAGAGTTGCCACAGAATACGCATATCTCTTCTCTTTTATTATCATCACCGTAATATTCATTTAATGCCTCCTCATCAAAGTCCTCTGCTTCCCTCTCCTCTATGGTGAGGGCACCTGTGGGACAGAAGGCAAGACATACACCACCGCCATCGCAAAATTCTTCTTTTATTACCTTAGCCTTTCCGTTTTCCAGGATGAGTGCGCCCTCCACACATGGGGTTATGCACTCTCCGCAGCCGTTACACTTTTCTTCATCTATCCTGATTATTTTCCTCAAAGCCATCTTATTCACCTCTGGATTGGTTTTTCTTAATTGTATTACATCTATCGTCCATTTGCTGTGATATATATCACTTCTCCAGTTCTTTTAACCTCCTCCAGAGTGTAGTCCTATCTATGCCAAGAAGCTTAGATGCCCGGGTCTTATTGTTATCTGTTATTTCAAGGGCCTCCTTTATTACCTTGAGTTCTATATCCTTCAAGGTCATACCGCTATCGTATATCTCATATTCTTTAGTATCCTGTCTGTAACCGTCTACCTGTCTTATGTCACTTACATCTATATACCTACCATCCGATAGCGCCACAGCCCTCTCAATGATACCTTCAAGCTGTCTAACATTTCCCGGGTAATCCCATTCCAGGAGAACCCTCAAGGCATCTTCTGTAATCCCTTTTATTTCCTTACCCATCTCAGATGAATGAACCCGCGCAAAGTGTTCAGCAAGCAGTGGTACATCCTCCCGCCTCTCTCTGAGTGGCGGTATCTTCAGGCTGAGGATGTTGAGACGGTAATACAGGTCTTTCCTGAACTCTCCTCTTTCTATACTTTCTTCCAGGTTTTTATTGGTTGAAGCTATTATCCTTACGTCCACAGGTATTATCCTGTCATCACCTATTCTCATTACCTCTTTCTCCTGTATTACCCTAAGGAGCCTCGATTGGAGATCCAAAGGCATATCACCTATCTCATCCAAAAATATGGTGCCTTTGTGTGCCAGTTCAAAAACACCCATCTTACCGCCTTTTCTCGCCCCGGTGAAAGCCCCCTCTGTATATCCAAAAAGCTCGCTCTCCAGTAAATTTTCTGGAAGTGCAGCACAGTTTATTGCCACAAATGGCCCCTTTGAGCGAGGGCTCTCATTGTGTATGCTTTGAGCAAAGAGCTCCTTACCAGTACCTGTCTCACCCAGTATTAAGACAGTAGAGTCCAGATGGGCATATTTCCTGGCCTGGCCTATTACATCCTCCATAATCCTGCTTTTATGCACTATATCCTCAAAGCGATATCTTGCCACAAGACCCTTATGATACAACTCTCTTCTTATCTTCTGCTCTATTTTCTGTATCTGAGTCACATCCTGAAATGTAGCCACTGCTCCATATACCCTGCCATCCACTATTATTGGCACCCTATTGGTAGCAATCATAATATCTCCAACCTGCTGCAGTTCACCCAGCTGGGGCTTGCCTGTCTTTAAAACCTCCGGAAGCCTTGAGGTTTCAATTGCCTCATTCACATTTTTACCCACAATCTGGGTGCCGGATTTTTTAAATATACTCTCGGCCATACGGTTAAATATGGATATATTCCCCGAAGAATCTACAGCTATAATACCATCATGGACAAAATCAATTATCGCCCTGAACTGCTCAGCCCTGGCCTTCTCCTGTATCCTTACCTGCAGCACCCTGAATGCCTCGTCTATAGCCTGCAGTATGGCCTCCTTGCCAGAGGTGATGAGGTTACCTTTTAGCCCCATCTCTGCAACTGTCCTTATCCCTATAGTATCACCTACAAATGTCTTTATGCCCTTTCTAGCAGCCTCGTACACCTGCCTGGGTGCCTCATCTTCATCTTTGAATATTACTTTATATATGTTGAGGTCCATAATTTCTGCCAGGGTTTCTACGCCATAGACCACATTCTCATACCCTACAGCCCCTATAGTATCACCGGTACCCAGAAGGCCTTTAAGCGCCCTCAATATGTCAAAGGCACTCACCTGTATCTCCACCACAGGTACAGGTACTGCTTCTTTAATCATTTTATAGGTCCCACCGCGGCTTATTATCACCCCGGCTCCATGGGAAACGGCCTCCTTGGCCACCCTTACACCTTCACTTAAGTCTCCTAAGACAACATCTACCGGGAGGTTTTTCTCTCTAACTAATTCCCTTGCTATGTCCTTTAGCCCCTCAAAGGGTGCTATAAGCACTATATCCATAAACAAAAAGGACCATTTGGTCCTAAATGCTCCTCGCCATTTCATAGAATGAATGAAGCAGTTTCATGGTAATTTCTCCCGGTTTTCCATCTCCAACTGCTTTACCGTCTATCTCCACAAAGGGTGAAACCTCTGTAAGGGTACCGGTCATAAACACTTCATCCGCCGTCATTAGGTCTTCCTTATAGAATATCTCATTCCTGAAGTGGATACCATTCTTCCTGGCTGCTTCTATGACGTATTTCCTGGTAATTCCTGATAGTATCCTGTTGTCGGCCGGATGGGTCTTTAATATGCCATCTTTTACTATAAAGAGATTGGACGAACCACACTCAGTGACCTCTCCATTTTCCCTTATAAAAATAGCCTCATCGCATCCTGCATCCTTTGCCTTCTGCTTTGCAAGGATGTTGTATAAAAGGCAGACGGTCTTGGCCTGGCACATATCCCACCGTCCATCATGGACTGTAATTGCCTTAAAGCCATTCTCAAAATAGCTTACTGGCTTATCCTCTACAGGTTTGGAATACATAAAGATAACCGGTTTTAGGTCTCTCTCGTAGGTATGGTTTCTCATAGTTGCACCACGGGTAATCTGCAGATAGACTGCAGCCTCAGGGTTGCCGCTCTCATTGTAAAACTCAGTAATCACCCTGGATAATTCATCAGGGCTGTATGGGAGCTTCAGGTCTATGTATGATGCACTGCGGAAGAGCCTTTCCACATGGTCATCAAGGGCAAACAGCTTACCCCTATAGCTCCTTATAACCTCATAAATCCCATCTCCAAAGTTATATCCCCTGTCTTGGGCGGATACCTTTGGTCCCTCCTCTGAAACTTTTCCATCTAAATAATAAAGTAAAGCCATGATAATACCCCCCATGAATCTTTTCTATCATCATTGTATATTATTGAGGGTGTTAATTCAATAAACTTTTAAAGATTGTCAACATAATTTTGAAGCATGAGCTTTACAGCCTGTATGTAATAGTCATAGTTTGGGTCTTTAGCATTAATATTTTTGATATTCTCATAGCACTTATTGCATACCCTCTGATTTAAAAGTATGTTCTCATCTTCTGTTTCTTTTCCGCACACAAAACATCTATTCATAAAAAACCTCCTTTGAGGTAATTATTACCACAAAGGAGATTTTTAATACTTCTTTACTATTTCCCTGGCAAGCTTCAGTATATCTTCTTCATTGTTCAAGCTGTTGTCCTGCAATACCCTGTCAAATATCTCTTCCTTTATCTTTTTAATCTCTTCCTTAGGGCGTCTACCCCTCACCTTATGATATATGTCAATAATCTTCGCACCCAAATCATCACAGTTAAGTTCATTAACACTGTATGGGAAATCTTCATTTAAGAGTCTGGTATACTCCTTCAAAAACCAGTCCTCATCCACCTTATCCTTACCCTTGGCGTCGCCATCCGCCCTATAGAGCTGTATAAATCTGGCTGCATCCATCCTGCCTATACCCACCATGATTTTCTTTATATCATACTCAATAGCAGGCTTGTATTTGATGACATCCATGTGGTGCCTTACCAGGTTTAGTACAGAGTCCTTCGTATCGTTATCAAATCTTAACCTATTTAAAAAGTCCCTCCCTATTTTTTCTGAAAAGACCTCATGACCTATAAACTTTACATCTGATTCATCAATAGACTTTTCTATGTCTGTCTTTGTTTCTTCAATATGCTTTACTATTATCCTGCGCTCCGGATGGTTGTACTGATAATGACCCTTTATCATTACCTTTTTATTGAGATATCTTGTAAACTTCTTACCATCCAGCATATATTCGCCATCTGAATGAAGATATATGTTTTCTCCTTTTTTATATACAACCCCACTTATGGTTATGAGGTGAGACCTTGTAAACACCTTGCCCACATCATGCAATAGGGCGGCAATTCTCAGTATCTTATCCTCCGGAACACCCTCCACCACTCTTTTTATATGCTCATAAACGGTAAATTCATGATATTTGTTCTGTTTCATCCCTACCGCCAGCTCGATTTCAGGAAGTATTACATGAAATACACCGGTATTTAAAAAATAGTCGATAGCCCTGATAGGATTCTGAGAGGTAATGGCTTTGACAAACTCTATCTGTATCCTTTCGACTGAAATATCATTGAGTTTTTCTGATAGTTTCTTCATAGCCTTATATGTATTTTCTTCAATTTCGAAATCCAGTACTGCAGCAAATCTTATGCCTCTCATTATCCTTAAGGCATCCTCATTAAACCTATCATATGGGGCTCCCACACACCTGATGATACGTTTATTTATATCATCAACCCCATTAAATGGGTCAATTATCCTGCCGTCCAGTGATTTAGCTATTGCATTTACTGTAAAATCTCTCCGAGAAAGGTCTGAATATATATCCGGTGCATAGATAACCATATCCGGATGCCTGGAGTCGCTATAGCTTTCCTCCTGCCTGAATGTCGTTATCTCATACCCTATTCCTTCATCCAGTACAGTAACCGTACCGTATTTGAGTCCAGTTGGTATAACCTTAAACCCGGCCTTCTCAAAAACCTGCATAACCTCTTCAGGTTTTGCAGGAACAGCAAAATCTATATCGTCGCTCTTTCGTCCCATCATTTCGTCTCTTACCGAACCACCAACAAAATAGGCCTCTATTTTATTTTCCTTGAAAACATTTATTAAACTATTAAGCGACATAAAAACACCTCAATTAAATTCTTCCCATTAATGGATATAAAAATTCCCCTGCTTGTCGCAAGGGTACAAAGTGAGCTAAAAAATTCCCCTTAAGGGGCTGTAGTATTCGCTTTAACATGGTGGGCCTGGATGGACTCGAACCATCGACCTCACGCTTATCAGGCGTGCGCTCTAACCACCTGAGCTACAAGCCCATATATGGTGGAGATGAGCGGATTCGAACCGCTGACCCCCTGCTTGCAAGGCAGGTGCTCTCCCAACTGAGCTACACCCCCGAATCAATCGACGTTTTTTATTATACTATGGAAAGCGTCACATGTCAACGCTTTTTTATAAAATAAGTTTTTGGGTTCGTTGTCCTTTATTTAACCGGCATTGTTAGTTTCCCATGACTAGGTTTATATTCATTTAATCGCTCCTTTATTATTGCCAATATTCCGCTGCCAATAATGCCCATGGGTACATCAAACATGGAATCATTCTTACCTGCAGTCCTTGGTTTAATACCCATGAGCGGCTCAATTTTGCCATAAAGCATAGGTACAAAATAAAGTGTTGGAATGAGGCCAAATATAATGCCTGTGATAACAAATTCTACCAGGAAATCGATCATCTCCAGTGCAAATACGCTCTCCGGAAGACCGGGTGCTGCTGGCTGATGTCTACTCAATAGCATCATAGAGATTTTTTATTGACCTGAAGTCTTCCATTGCTATATCCAGTTTCCTCGGGTCTCTCAGTAATGCTGCAGGGTGATATGTGGCCATCATCTTGCAGCCCTTTCTATCAAACCATTTACCCCTCACAGGCCCAATAGATTTTAACGTCTGATCTATGCAATAGGTCATAGCTGTAGCACCAAGACACACTATGATTTTTGGCCTGATAATTGCTACCTGGTTCCTGAGATACGGAAGACAGGCCTCAGCCTCCTCCTGGATTGGCACCCTGTTGCCCGGTGGCCTGCACTTCACCACATTGGCTATATATACCTCTTCTCGGCTTAACCCCACATCATTAAGCATTTTATCCAGAAGTTTACCTGCCCTTCCTACAAATGGCCTCCCCTGTGCATCTTCATCTGCTCCAGGCCCTTCACCAATAAACATTAGCTTTGCCTTCAGATTCCCCTCACCGAACACCACATTGTTCCTGCCGGCAGAAAGACCGCATTTCTGGCATGACATACAAGTTTCTATAAGATCTTTCAAATTTAATAAAGCCATAAATATCACCTGAATATATTATGTTTACGCTTTCCATTATAGCGAATATGTCCCATGAGTGCAAGTTCAAAGGAGGTTGCTCTTATGGCCCTCAATATAAGAAATATATTTTTTTCTTATATCCGGATTATTATTCATAAAACAAATAAAATCGTTAAAGCATTTCATGGTTTGTTCACTTACTGTATGTTCTATCTTTTCGGTCTCAGTTAATATTTCTTCATCTGGTACCCCAAGTAAACTGAGAAAATTTGCAATAACGTTATGTCTTTTTATAAGATTTTCACCCAGCAGCCTTCCTTCCTCTTCGAGCATAATAACACCATATTTTTCATATTTTATAAGTTTAAGTTCTGATAACTTTTGGACCATTTTAGTTGCAGATGGGGGCTGCACATTGAGAGCAGCAGAAAGCTCATTGATCCTGGTAAAACCATTTCTACCAGACAATCTGTAAATCATTTCAAGATAGTCCTCCATAGATGCAGTAAGAGAGTCATCCTCTTTTTTCATATATTCACTAAAGGTATAAAAGTCCTTCTCCATATTACCACCCAGGATTATTAATCATATCATTATATGTTCCTGAACTATCAATTATTATTAACTGTAACCATGTTTCAACATATAACATAAATTAAAATAGCGAATGAAATTTACCCATGGCTAACTTATTTAATTCGATGCAACAGTTTTATAGGCAAGAAAGTGTTTATAGCTGGAGGCTTTTTATGCAAAACGATAATGAAGTAAGCCGTAGATTTAAAAATTTAGAGTTAAATATATCCAATCCAGGGATAGATAAGTTAATCAATATAATCCCATGGATTAAGAAACTGCTTGGATATCTTGGGCCGGCTTTTATAGTCAGTGTGGCATATATTGACCCGGGCAATTTTGCCACAAATATCAGCGGTGGTTCAACATACAACTATGCGTTAATATGGGTTATTTTATGGAGCAATATGATGGCTATATTTCTACAATGCAATTCAGCTAAATTAGGAATAGCAACAGGGTTTAATCTATCAGAAATGTGTGGAAGGTTTTTTTCAAAGAAATTAAATATACTATTATGGATTATTGCGGAAATGGCTTCCATAGCAACAACTATGGCAGAATTTCTTGGTGGGGCTTTAGGTTTTTATCTCCTCTTCAATATACCTTTATCCATAGCCGGAATTTTAACTGCTGTTGCCACCTTAACTATAACCTATATGGAGAAATATGGGCAGCGTATTGTGGAGATAATAATTTCAGCTTTTGTTGGGATAATATGTATATCCTATGCTATAGAGATATTCCTTGCAAAGCCAGACTGGATAGAGGTTGGTATCCATACATTAATACCGTCGTTGCCAGACGGAAATGCATTACTCATAGCAGTTGGAATGCTCGGTGCAACAGTAATGCCCCACGTCATATACCTGCACTCGCAGCTTGTACAGGAGCGCAATACAGGTCTAAACATGGCACAAAAAAGCCATCATCTGGCAATGGAAAAAATAGATATAATAATCGCCATGAACATTGCATTTATTGTAAATGCAGCAATGATAATTGTCTCAGCTGCAGTATTCTATAAAGAAGGGATGATAGTAGATTCCATAGAGCAGGCCCACCGGTCACTCGAACCGCTGCTGGGTCCAATATCGAGCAGTGCATTTGGCATAGCTCTCCTTGCATCCGGCTTTTCGTCTTCTGCTGTAGGTACAATGGCAGGTGAAACTGTTATGGATGGCTTTATAAATATTAAATTTCCAACCATGCTAAAAAGACTTGTAACAATGATACCAGCCATGGTAATCATTTTGATTGGGATAAATCCAATGAAGGCATTGGTATTGAGTCAGGTTTCTTTGAGCTTCGCTCTGCCCTTTGCAATTATCCCAATGCTCATAATTACAGGAAGGCGAGAATTGATGGGTGACTTTGTCAACAGCTCATTAACCAAAATGGTTGGACGGGTAATAACCTTAATGATAATAATATTAAACGTGCTTTTACTCATAATGGCATTTACAGGAAAAGTATAGAATAAAAAAATCCCGGATCGTCCGGGATACTTAATCCTACTGGAGCGGATGACGGGATTCGAACCCGCGGCCCTCGGCTTGGGAAGCCGATGCTCCACCACTGAGCCACATCCGCATATATAAATGGCTCCCCAGGCAGGGCTCGAACCTGCAACCTACCGGTTAACAGCCGGTCGCT
>JASEJQ010000024.1 GCA_030016635.1 Thermoanaerobacteraceae bacterium
GATGATATAAAGTATTTTAATAGAAATACGATTAAGCTTGCCAGATTTATCAAAGATAAATATAACTGCCGATATATAGATGCAATAAAGTGCTTTATACCACCCGAGGTTGATATTAATGTCAAGAAGAAAATTGTTGTAAATGAAAATGTTAACGAAACAAATTTAAGTAAAGAAGAAAAAGATGTTCTGGAAAAGATAGTGACAAGTAAATTAAATATAAACGTAAATGATATTTATGAAAGTAAAAAAGTAATAGATAGGCTGAGAAAAAAAGGTGCTATTAGTTTTATGCCTGATATAAGCTATGGAATTGGGCACAAGAAGGTTCGTATGGTAAAATTAAGGGATATTTCCTTTGATAACCTGAGTGAGAAGGAAAGGGATTTTATAGAACTTCTAAGAGGAAGAGAATGGATTGCCGCTTCGGAACTCGTAAACAAAAAGGGGATAAGTTATTCTTTTATAAATAGACTGCATAAAAAAGGACTTATAGATTATGAATATCGAGAATCAAGACGGAGGGTCGAATTTCCTCATATTGTGGAGAAGGAATATCCATTAAATTCTTATCAGTTAAAGACCTTGAGTTGTTATTATAATGCAAAAGAAAAAGGGAAAAGTAAATTTTTGCTTTATGGTGTGTCAAACAGTGGTAAGACAGATGTATATATGAGAATAGCTCAAAATACGTTGAATGAAGATAAAAGTGTACTTATACTTGTACCGGAGATTTCTTTAACACCACAGCTTATTGCCCGATTTACAAATAGATTTGGTGATAAAGTGGCTGTTTTCCACAGCAGACTATCGGATGGTCAGCATTTTGATGAATGGGACAGGGTAAGGCAAGGAGATGCAATGATAGCCATTGGCACACGCAGCGCTGTCTTTTTGCCTATGAAAAACCTTGGTCTGATTGTAATTGATGAAGAGCATGATAATGGATTTAAACAGTCTGATATGTACCCCTTCTATGATGCGAGGGAGATCGCTGAAAAGAGATGTGAGATAGAAGGCGCTTCATTCATACTGTGCAGCTCGACTCCTTCAATGGAAACTTACTACAAGGCCAGGACTGGTGAGCTGGAACTGCTCCATATCCCGGTAAGAGTGAACAATCTTGACGCACCACAGTACTCTATAGTGGATTTGAGAAGGGAATTAAAAAGAGGGAACAAAGGGATTTTAAGTACGCAGCTTATAACCGAGATTGAAATGTGTCTAAAGAACGGGGAACAGGCTATACTTTTTTTGAATAAGCGTGGTTATGCAAGTTTTGTTATGTGTCAGGACTGCGGACATATATTTAAATGCCCTCATTGTGATATAACCTTGAGTTATCATTCGGATAGGAAGATTTTAACATGCCATTATTGCAATTATACAAGACCTGTAGCTCAAAACTGTCCTGAATGCGGCGCTAAGGAACTGGAGTTTAAAGGATTCGGTACACAAAAACTGGAAAAGGAAATTAACAGGTTTTTTCCTGAAGCCAGGGTTCTAAGGCTTGATAGAGATTCTCTGAAGGGGATAAACAGTTTAAATCAAATTTATACTGACTTTAGAAATAAAAAAGCAGATATACTTATAGGTACCCAGCTTATAACAAAAGGATTCGATTTTCCGGGTGTAACTTTAGCCGCTGTAATAATGGCAGATATTAATTTGAATCTGCCTGACTTCAGGTCTGCTGAAAGTACTTTTCAGCTTATAACCCAGCTTGGTGGCAGGGTGGGCAGGGGAGACAAAAGGGGAAAAGTTATAATTCAGACCTTCAATGCTGAACATTATAGCATACAATATGCTGCAAAGAATGATTATACGACTTTTTATAAAAAAGAAATAGCGTTCAGAGAAAAATACGGATATCCCCCTTTTGTTCATCTCGGTAGAACTTTATGTACAGGACTTAATGAAGAGCAGGTTAGAAAAGCGATAGAATTATGGTATAATGATATCGAAAGTAAAATTAATAACAACAGTTTAAATGGCATAAAGCTGCTGCGTCCTGTTCCGTGTCCTGTGCCCAAAATAAATGATTTTTACCGGTGGCAGATTGTAATAAAAGGTAGTGAAGAGAATGTATTATCCCGGATTATTGCGGATAGCTATAATAATATTGAGAAATTTGATGGAGTAAAATATATGATGGATATTAATCCTGTTAATTTGATGTAAGGAGGTTTAAAATGGCGTTGAGAGAAATAAGAAAATATGAAGATGAGATATTGAGAAAGAAGAGCAAGGAAGTCAAAGAGGTTGATGATAGGATAAGGTTATTGATAGATGATATGGCCGAGACAATGTATAACGCAGATGGGGTTGGTTTGGCTGCACCTCAAGTTGGTGTTCTGAGGAGAGTAATAGTTGTAGATGCCGGAAGCGGACTTATAGCCCTTGTCAATCCGGAAATTGTTATGGTAGATGGAGAGCAGATAGGTGTAGAGGGGTGCCTCAGTATCCCGGACGTGGCTGGTGAGGTGGCCAGGCCTCAGATTGTGACTGTAAGGGGACTTGATAGAAATGGAGAACTTATAGAGATAACCGGTGAAGATTTGTTGGCGCGTGCATTATCCCATGAAATAGATCACTTAAATGGGGTATTGTTTATAGATAAGGTAATTAAATATGTAAATATGGAAGATGAGGATGGTATTAAAGAATGAAGATTGTATTTACGGGGACGCCTGAGTTTGCTGTACCAACATTAACGGGACTTATAGCTCATCACGATGTGATACTTGTAGTGACTCAACCTGATCGGCCAAAAGGCAGAGGGAAAAAATTATCGGAATCCCCTGTAAAAGTATGTGCAAAAGAACATAATATAACAGTAATTCAGCCTGAAAGTCTTAAAAAAAATGATGAAGTGTATAATATTATTAAAAAAGCAGATCCCGATGTCATAGTAGTAACTGCTTATGGTAATATATTGCCAAAAGAAATTTTAGAGCTGCCACAATATGGTTGTATAAATGTACATGCTTCTCTATTGCCCAGGTATAGGGGTGCTGCTCCTATCAATTGGGCAATAATAAATGGTGAAAATATAACAGGTATAACAATTATGAAAATGAACCAAAGGCCTGATGCAGGAGATATTATATTGAGTAAAGAGGTAGAAATATGTGAGAAAGATAATGCACTAACTCTGACGGATAAATTATCGAGGATTGGTGCTGATGCTTTATTGAAGGCGCTTGACATGATAAAAAATAATGCTGCGGTGTTTAAAATGCAGGATGAAAGCCAGGCTACTTATGCTCCTATGCTTACTAAGAAAATAGGTCATATTAACTGGAACAGGTCAATGAAAGAGATAATTAATCTGGTGAGGGGTACATGGCCGTGGCCCGGAGCATATTTTTTACTAAATGGCAAAATGATTAAAGTAATTGAGTGCAGCAAAAATAAGGACCTTAAAGGTAATCCTGGTGAGGTTCTTGAAGCCAACAGAGAAGGTCTTTATGTGGGGTGTAATGATGGAAGCATAATGATAACAGTACTTCAACCTGAAGGAAAAAGAGCGATGAACGTGGACGAATATTTAAGAGGCAACAAACTGGAAAGGGGCACTATTTTAGAATAGGGAGTGGAATTTTGTACGGCAGAAAACGGGTTTATATAGGAATTCTTACCATTCTTGCTGTAATTGTTTTGGCCATCTACCTTTTATTTATTTATATAATTGTTACCCGCAGGATAGGCCTTTATTATTATATAATGATCGGCATTATTGTCTTTTTGACAATATTTATTATAATTCTAATGATGGGGACTCTTGCTGTAGTATTATCCCTGCTGGGAAAAAAGCCGATTAAGGTATTGAGCGGTTTTATGTCTTTTGCTTTAAATACACTTTATCCGGAGGTTTTGTTCTTTGGCGGACTTTTAGGGATAGACAGGGATAAGATAATGAAATCATTTGCAGAGATTAATAACAACATCGTAGCTTCAAAGAATGTAAAGATAGCCCCTGAGGATATCCTTATTTTACTTCCCCATTGTCTGCAGAGAACAACCTGTGTTCACAGGATAACTACCAATATAAATAATTGCAGGAGATGTGGCAAATGTGATATAAAGGGATTAATTGAAATAGCTGAACGTTATGGTGTACACATAGTAGTTGCAACCGGAGGTACTTTGGCACGAAAAGCTGTCAAAAATTATAAACCTAAAGCAATTGTTGCTGTGGCATGTGAGAGGGATTTAACCAGCGGCATTCAGGATGTAAACGGCATACCGGTATTTGGCATAGTTAATATAAGGCCTGAAGGGCCATGCTATAATACAAGAGTGGATTTAAATCTTGTAGAAAATGCTGTCAAAAATTTTATTGATAGGAGGTATATACAATGATTTTTGATTCTACTTTTATACTTCTTATACCAGCTATGATTCTGGCCATTTATGCTCAGAGTAAAGTACAGAATACCTTTAATAAATACTTAAGATATAAAAATGTTCGCGGTTATACAGGTGCCGATGTAGCAAGAAGGCTTCTTGATTTGAATGGTCTTTATGATGTTCCTGTGGAGACTATAAGCGGTACTCTGACAGACCACTATGACCCCGCAAGAAAAGTTATGAGGTTATCAAGAGAGGTATATTCCGGTATGTCCATTGCTGCATTGGGGGTGGCTGCACATGAGACCGGCCATGCCATTCAACATAAAGAGGGATATATGCCTCTTGCTATAAGAAACAGCATAGTTCCAATAGCAAACTTCGGCTCAAATCTGGCCTGGCCTCTATTTTTACTCGGCTTGATAATGGGCATTACTCCTCTTCTGGACTTTGGTATAATTCTCTTTTCAGCGGTTGTTATATTTCAAATAATAACACTACCTGTAGAATTTAATGCCAGTAATAGGGCTATAAAACTTTTAAGATCGGAAGGTATACTCACTGCTGAAGAAATAGGTCCTGCAAGAGAAGTTTTAAATGCTGCTGCACTGACTTATCTTGCTGCCACATTGACTGCCATACTGCAGCTCTTGAGATTAATTATATTAAGGGGGAGAAGAGATTAAATGTATCTACTCTTTCTCATCTTATTTCCCGTTTTGATATTTGTCCTGCTTAATCTCATAATATTACCTTTTCAATTTACGGTTCGTTCTCTTGTAAATGTAATAACGGTTCCAAAAGAGATATTTCGCGTAGCTGTTAATAAAAGGGTAAGGCAAAATCATGCGCTGGAGCATGCCACAATAAATGTTATAGAGGAAAAATACGGTACACTTTTTAACCTGAGTGGGTATGCTCTTGAAGATGGCTTTATTATAAGAGGCAATGCTCCAACTGATATGGTGTATGAAGCAGCTGCAATAGGACAGAGAAGGCTTAAGAGAGGAGAACGGTACCTTGCTATACACAAAAGATGCGGTACCAGTCTTGCAATCACAAATCTAATTGCATCTGTTTTGTTTCTTATACTGTTGTTAAAGTATGGTTATTTTAATCTGCTGAATATAGTTATTGCCATTCTGGCTGCCAGCATGATTGGACCTTTTTTTGGTAAATATGTTCAGCTATATTTGACTACTGCACAGGACGTCGAAAATATGGAAATAATAAATATAATATATAGGAACCAGCCAATGAGCTTTTGGAATATAAACAATGAATATTTCGTACAAACACGGAGGATTTAAAAGTGGAAAATGCAAGAGAAGCGGCATTAAACATTATTAGTGATGTATTAAAATCAAGTGGTTACCAGTCCTTTGACCCTAATAAAGAACTTAATATTAATTTATCTGACAAAAGAGACAGGAGACTGGCTCTGGAAATAGCATATGGGGTAATTGAAAGAAAAAATACACTTGATTATATTCTGAAACAATATATCTCAAGACCAATAAACAAAGTGGATATTGTTGTGCTTAATATATTGAGAATGGGGCTCTATCAGCTTATTTATCTTGACCGTATTCCACCATCGGCAGCGGTAAATGAGTCTGTAAATATGGCTAAAAAATATAGCAATGCCGGTTCAGCTAAAATGGTTAATGCCGTATTGAGAAACTTCCTTCGCAATGATGGTTTTTATAAACTTCCACCACAAGATGATAAGGTAAAGTATCTTTCTATAGTTTATTCACATCCTGAATGGCTGGTAAAAAAGTGGCTTGATGAATTTGGATTGGAATTTACAGTTGGCCTTCTGGAAGCTGATAACAAAAGGCTCCCTCTTACTGTTCAGACGAATGTATTGAAAATGGAGCCTAAGTTTCTTATAAGCAAGTTGAAAAATGAAGGAATTGATGCAGAAGGAGGCAACTATCTTGAGGAAGCTATAATAATAGAGAACTTTAGTAGACTTGAAAACCTTCAATCCTATAAAGAAGGACTGTTTTACATCCAGGATGAGGCATCAATGCTTGTGCCTCATATTCTGGATCCCAGAGAAGGTGAATTCATAATTGACGTCTGCAGCGCACCTGGAGGGAAAGCCACTCATATAGCTGAAATTATGAGAAATAAAGGCAATATTCTGGCAATGGATGTTTATGCTCATAAGCTTGATATTGTAAGAGAAAATGCAAACAGACTTGGAATTGATATTATAAATACACAGCTTTTTGATGCAACTGAGATTGACAATAGTTTAATAAGCAAAGCTGACAGAGTATTGGTGGATGCTCCTTGCTCTGGTCTGGGTACTATACGACATCGACCCGACATGAGATGGAATAAACGAATGGATGACATTAGAAAAATATCGGGCTTACAGAAAATTATTTTATTAAATGCATCTAAATATGTAAAAAAGGGAGGTATATTGATATACAGTACCTGTACTATTGAAAAAGAAGAAAATATAGATGTCATAAATGAATTCTTAAGAGAAAATAATGACTTTGAACTTATGGATTTTAATGACTTGCTGCCACCCAATCTTGTACTGAGGAATTCAGGTATGGGTTACATAACCATATATCCCTCTCTTAATCTGACCGATGGATTTTTTATTGCAAAGATGTACAGAAAAGGTTAAACTGGTATATGAATTGTACGAACATATGATATAATTAAAGAAAACGGTGATAAAATGGAAAAGAAGAATATAAAGGATTATACGCAGAATGAATTAAAGGAAATAATAGCTGATTTAGATGAACCGGGATATAGAGCAGGACAGATATTTGGCTGGTTATATAAAGATGCAGATGATTTTGAAGCTATGACCAATTTATCCAAGGAATTAAGGACAAAACTGAATGAAAGATTTTATATTTTTAAATCTAACATCATAGATGAAAAAAACTTAACGGACTCTACCAAGTTTTTGATTACTTTAGAAGATAACAACCTGATCGAGACCGTATTACTTAGATATAAGTATGGTTATACTTTGTGTGTGTCCAGCCAGGTGGGGTGCAAAATGGGTTGCGGATTCTGCGCTTCAACGATTAATGGATTTGTGAGAGACTTAAAGCCTGGAGAAATGGTTGAGCAGATTATGCTGGTAGAGAGACATAAAAATATACGTGTATCAAGAGTTGTAATTATGGGGAGTGGTGAACCGCTGGATAATTATGATAATGTCATGCGCTTTATAAGGATCATTAACGATAAAAATGGGATAAATATAGGTGCAAGACATATAACTATATCAACATGCGGCATAGTACCTGGGATTTATAAGCTGGCTGACGAAAAGCTGCAGCTTACTCTTGCGGTATCACTTCATGCCGCAATGGATGAAAAACGTCTTGCTATAATGCCGGTGAATAGGGCATATCCCATAAAGGATATTATTTCTGCAGTTAAATACTATACAGAACGTACTAATCGAAGGGCTACATTTGAGTATTCTATGATAAGGGGATTTAATGATACTGATGAAGATGCAGAAAAACTTGCTTTGTTGATAAGGGGGATTCTTTGTAATGTGAATCTTATACCGATTAATAGCGTAGAAGAGACAGGATTTTTGCCTTCAGTTTCTGAAAGAGTAATGAAATTTAAGGACAAATTAGAGGAATTTGGTATTAATGTTACTATAAGAAGGTCACTGGGTGAGGAAATTGATGCCGCATGTGGTCAGTTAAGAAGAAGTTATTTAGAGAAACAGGAGTGATTTTTATGATAAGCAATGCTGTTTCAGACATTGGCATGGTGCGGGATAAAAACGAAGACAGTTTCTATATTTCCAGTTGCAGCGACCCATATAAGCTATACATTGTTGCAGACGGGATGGGCGGACACAATGCTGGTGAAGTAGCAAGTTCGCTGGCAGTAGATACAGTTAAGCAATTTTTTGATAAACATTATGAATCTTTGCAAAAAACTGATGAAATGATAGAAAAATTTATGAGAGAGGCTATAGCCAACAGCAATGCTTGCGTTTTAAATGAATCACAGCTGCATCTGGATGAAAGCGGTATGGGTACCACCATGACCCTGCTTTTAATTGAAAACAATAAGTTTTATATAGGCCATATAGGGGATAGCAGAGCATACCTTATCAGAGATAATACTATAGAGCAAATAACAGAGGATCACTCACTGGTAACTCAAATGGTAAAAGAAGGCAAACTTTCGGTGACTGAGGCAAGATACCATCCTTTAAAAAATATAATTACAAGAGCTCTTGGCATAGATCTTGACATAAATATTGATGTTTATATTCGTGATGCAAAACAGGGGGACATAGTAATTTTATGTACTGACGGGTTGTCAAATATGGTAACAGATGCAGAAATCTTAGAGGAATATACAAAAAATGATATAGTTACAGCCAGCAATAATCTTGTTAAGTATTCCAATGCACGGGGCGGGTACGATAATATTACTATAGTAGTAGTCAAGTGCTGATTGAGGTGATTTGATTGATAGGTAAGATGTTAGGTAACAGATATGAGATTTTGGAAGAAATTGGGCAGGGAGGTATGGGCATAGTATATAAAGCCCGGTGTCATTTGCTGAATAGACTTGTTGCCATAAAGATTCTTCGTCCTGAATTTTCACATGACGAAGAGTTTATAAAAAGGTTTAAATACGAATCCCAATCAGCAGCAAGCCTATCCCATCCCAACATCGTAAGTATTTATGATGTCGGTAATGAAGGAGATATTTATTATATTGTGATGGAATATGTAAATGGCAAAACTTTAAAACAAATAATTAAGGAGTCTAACGGGCCTCTTCCATTGGATAGGGCTATGTCTATTACAAGCCAGGTTTTAAGAGCTCTGGATAATGCCCACAGGCATAATATCATACATCGTGATATAAAACCTCACAATATCTTACTCACTGAAGACGGGATAGCAAAGGTCACAGATTTTGGTATAGCCAGGGCTGCTACAGATTATACATTGACTTATAATAAAAATATTATAGGTACTGCACAATACTTCAGTCCTGAACAGGCAAGAGGTGGAATAGTAGATGAAAAATCTGATATTTACTCTCTTGGCATAGTTATGTATGAAATGCTGACCGGGCAAGTACCTTTTGAAGGGGATAGTCCTATATCGGTTGCATTAAAACATATTGAAGAAAATTTAATTCCACCTTCAAGGCTAAATCATAATATTCCTAAAGGTATCGAAGAAATAATTATGAAGGCTACAGAAAAGGATCCCAATAGGAGATACTCCAGTGCAAATGAAATGTTAACTGACATAAATAAATTTGCCAGTGACCCGGATAACTTCAGAATCAGAAAAATAGAAGAAGATGCTCCCACTAAGATAATACCTCCAATAAACTATGATAAAACCAGAATGACAGAAAGAACTGATGTAAAAAAAGGACATAACAGGATTATTCCAATTATCATAACAACAATAATAATTTTAATAATTATGGGTGGAATAGCTGGAGCAACACTATATTTTATAAATCGTCAGACTGTAGCTGAGGTTGAAGTTCCATCAATAGTTGGTATGAACATTGAGGAAGCAGAAAGGCTCTTAAAGCAACAGGGTCTATCTATAGAAGTAATAGGTGAAGATTATAGTAGTGAGCCTGCTGGTGTTATTCTGAGCCAGGATCCCGAATCGCCGATAAAAGTCAAACAAAATTATAAGGTGAAGGTGAGAATTAGCAAAGGGATAGAGTTGACAAAAGTACCACTGGTTGAAAACATGAGTGTAGATGAGGCTGTTTCTACCCTGGAGGATGCTGGTTTAAAGCCTAACATTATTCCCACTTATGATGATATTATACCGGAGAATCAGGTAATATCTCAGAATCCTGCAGCTAACGAGGAAATAGAAAGTGGTTCTCAGGTTAATCTTTATGTAAGCAAAGGAAAAGAAAAGATTACAATGATAAATATTGTCGGTAAAACACTGGATGATGCTGAAAAACTTTTGGCTGAAAATGGAATAGCTTTAGGCAATATAACTGAGCAGGAGAATGCCGGTCCTGAGAATATAGTTTTATCACAGAGCATAAACCCTGGCGACCAGGTAGAAAAAGGTAAAACAGTTGATTTAGTGATAAGTAAAAAACCTACAACTCCTGTGTTAAAAAATATCACAGTTCCATTGCCTGATATACCTGGAGAAATGAAAGTTGTTGTGATAAAAAGGGATGCTTTGGGTGAGACAACTGTGTATTCAGGCATGAACACCTATCAGGATAGCCCTCTTAATATACTGAATGTACCAATGAAAGGGCATGTTGTTATAGAGGTCTACATCAATGATGATAATAAACCGTATTCAAGATATGAGGACAACATATAGGAGGTATTTATGGCAGAAGGTAAAATAGTAAAGGCTATAGCTGGTTATTATTATATATTGGCTGAAGGAAAGATATATGAGTGTAGGGCCAGGGGTCTTTTTAAATTAAAAGGGAAGCCCCCCCTGGTAGGAGATAATGTGATTTTTAAAATAATAGATGATAAAAGTGGCTATATAATAGAATTGCTGGACAGAAAGAATCAAATAAAAAGACCGACTGTAGCCAATGTAGACCTAGTGTGCTTGGTCGTGTCCGCAAGGATGCCTGAACCCAATTTTATATTTATTGATAGGGTTTTAGCTATGTGTGAACACGAGAGTATAGACAGCATAATATGTGTGAGTAAGATTGACCTTGATAGAGAACATGAATATGAAAAATGGACAAAAATATATTCAAATATTGGATATAAAGTCTTTTATACAAGTGCAAAATTAAATACTGGCATCGATGAATTAAAGGAATTTTTATTGAATAAAACAATGGTATTAGCGGGAAATTCAGGGGTAGGCAAATCTTCTCTTGCGAATGCAATAAAACCGGGGTTGACATTGAAGGTAGGAGATGTCAGTTCTAAATTAAAAAAAGGCATTCATACTACCAGACATATTGAGTTGATAGAAATATTGCCTGATAGCTTTATTTTAGATACTCCGGGTTTTAATGAATTGTCATTGAACTTTATAAATAAATATGATTTTCCATCCTGTTTCAAGGAGTTTAACAGTTATAAGTGTCGCTTTTCAAACTGTTTGCATGAAAGTGAACCAGATTGTGGTGTAAAATATGCGGTTAATGCAGGTGAAATAAGTATGTCTCGCTACTTTAATTATTTAAAACTCTTGAATGAGATCGTTGAAGTGGAAAGGGAGGTAGATTAAAATAGCGATATTATCACCTTCAATATTATCGGCAGATTTTTTAAATCTTGGCGAGAATATAAAAGAATTGGAAGAAGCTGGGATAGAAATATTGCATATAGATATTATGGATGGCCATTTTGTCCCTAATCTTACCTTTGGGCCCGGTATGGTAGAATATATAAGACGTTGTACTGAACTTAAGTTGGACGTCCATCTAATGATGACAAATCCTCAAGAGTTTATTGATGAATTTTGTGATGCGGGAGCTGATTATATTACCATACATCAGGAGGCATGTGTGCATCTTAACAGGATTATAAATTCGATTAAAAAAAGGTCAGTAAAGGCAGGAGTGGCCTTGAATCCTGCTACACCTCCCTCTACCCTTCAATATGTACTTGATGATGTGGACATGGTGCTGGTAATGTCAGTCAACCCTGGATTTGGAGGGCAAAAATTTATAGATAGGATGCAACTCAAGGTAGCTGAACTGAATAGGTTAAGAAAAAACGGTTATAGTTATAAAATTGAAGTAGATGGCGGTATTAATTTTGATAATGTTAAAGAATTAAAGGATGCTGGTGCTGACATTATTGTGGCTGGCACTTCGGTGTTTAAAGGTAATATTGCTGAAAATTGTAAACGTTTTGAGGAGCTAATAAAATGAAAGTGGCTATACTATCTAATGGGAGAATCGAAAATATAGAATTTTTAAGGCCATTCATAGAGGAATGCGACCTTTTTATATGTGCTGATGGTGGGGCAAAATATGCCAGACTTTTATCAGTAAAACCGGATATTTTAGTTGGGGATTTTGATTCTTTGGATGAAAATACCTTTAATTATTTTGAGGGGCTTGGTGTTGAGATTATTAGGTATCCCCGGGAAAAGGATTATGCAGATACTCAGATAGCCATAGATAAGGCGGTTGAGCTTGGAGCGGAAAAGATAGTATTGTTAGGAGTAACGGGAAACAGGCTGGACCATACCCTGGCCAACATAAATATGTTGTATTACCTCTATAAAAAAGGAGTTGACGCAGAGATAGTTGATGAGTACAACAGGCTGCGGCTGCTCAGGGGAGAAAATATTTTAAAAGGGAAAGTGGGGGACACTATTTCATTTATACCATTCTTTGGCGATGTCAGGAAAATAATCCTTAAAGGATTTTATTATCAGTTAGACGGAGTAATAATGCCTAAGGATATATCACTGGGAATTAGCAACATATTTACTGAGGAGGAGGGATATGTTAACACAGGGGATGATTTTGTCCTGGCAATTTATTCGCGTGATGTGTAACATATCCCTGAACTTTATCATATTATAAGAGCGAGGCGGGGTAAAGAAGGGGTTTAAGATGTTTAAATTATTTCGCAACATAAGTTTTAGTAAAAGAAGTATCGGACATGGAATAGGACTTTTCCTGATGATATTAGGCGCAGCAATAGCTATTATAAACATACCTGTTTGGTTCTGGATGAGTGTGATTGGCATCGCGATGTTGATGTTCGGGCTTTTGTTATATAATCAAAAATGATTTGAAAGAGGTGCTGTTTATGAGGATCTATGTTATCAAGGCTCCAAATTTTATAAAAAAACTTTTGGGTGTCTTTATTAAAAAATAAAAAAGACGTGCTGACATATGACTATCAGCACGTCTTTTTTATATAGCTCTTATTACCTTACCTGACCTTAAACAACGGGTACATACGTATATTCTCTTATTTTCCCCGTTTACAACTGCCCTTACTTTCTTAATATTTGGTTTCCACATCTTTTTCGATTGTCTGTGTGAATGACTGTATTGTATCCCGGTTACAGGCCTTTTGCCGCATATCTCACATACTCTTGCCATTAGAGCACCTCCTAACTCGAGTTGAATTTAAACAAATAAATTCTAACACAAAATTGGCCATAATTTCAATAACAACTTTATTTTTCGTTATTATTGATTGATGTTAATATATTTATTACAATATTCATCGTAGAAATAAATCCAACTTTATTCTGGAGGTAAATATGTCGAATCTGGATTTGCCGGTAAGATATATAAAAGGTGTAGGGCCTGGCCGGGAAAAAATTTTAAATAGCATTGGAATATTTAATGTTTTGGACCTGATAAACTATTTTCCAAGAGATTATGAAAACAGGTCTGTAATAACCAAGATTAGGAATATGACTGCAGGAAACAAAGTCACTGCTGCTGTAAAATATACGGGACGCTATAAGATTTTAAAGCCACACAAGGGTCTTAGTATAGCCAAAGTATACATAAATGACGATACAGGATATGCCACCCTGACCTTTTATAATCAGGATTATATAGTAAAGAACTTTGTTAGTGGACAGTATTATCTTGTATATGGTGATGTGGATATATCATTTGGAGAGATACAGATACAAAATCCTGAGGTTGAGTTAATAAAGGGTAAGCTGAGCCAGTATCTCCATATTTATCCCATTTATAGCCTAACAAAAAATATTACTCAAAAGATATTAAGAAGCATTGTGAAAGAAGCTTTAACTTATCTTGATGATGTCAAAGAGATTCTCCCACCGGATTTGCTTGATAGGTTTAACCTGATAGATATAAGGACAGCTTATGAAAATATACATTATCCGGTTGACATGGAATATCTGGAAAAAGCAAAAAGGAGATTTGCTTTTCAGGAGTTATTTGAGGTAATGTTATATTTGAACATATTAAAATTAAGAAGAAACTCTTTAAATAAGGGAATTTTGTTTGGATTATGCGACGAATATGAATTTATTAATTCTCTACCCTTTAAACTGACAAATGCTCAGTTGCGTGTGTGGCGTGAAATAAAAGAGGACATGGAATCTGACAGACAGATGAACAGGCTTGTGCAGGGAGATGTAGGGTCTGGGAAGACAGTTATTGCTGCCATAGCAGTATATAAAGCTGTTAAGAATAATTATCAGGCAGCTTTTATGGCCCCAACGGAAATTCTTGCCGAACAGCATTTTTCCACATTAAATGCATTGTTTAAAGGACATGACATAAATGTCGGACTTTTGACAGGCTCTATTACACCAAAAGAGAAGGACAAGATGTTGAAAGATATTGTTGAGGGTAAAATAGATGTTGTTGTAGGTACTCATGCACTCATTCAGGACAATGTTGTATTCAAAAACCTTGGGCTGGTTGTTACAGATGAGCAACACAGATTTGGCGTACGACAGAGATCTATGCTTGAACAGAAGGGTAGTAATATTGATGTACTTGTTATGACCGCAACACCTATTCCTCGCAGTCTGGCCCTTATAATATATGGTGATCTGGATATTTCTATTATAGATGAACTGCCACCAGGCAGAAAACCTGTAAAGACTTATTTAGTTGAAAAAAATATGCGAGGAAGTGTATATGATTTTGTAAAATCGCTTTTAAAAAAAGGGGAACAGTGCTATGTAGTGGCACCTTTAATTGAGGAATCTGATAAAATGGATGCTATCTCTGTTGAAGAGGTTTATACAGAGCTAAAAAAGGAATTCATGGATTACAGTGTAGGATTGCTTCACGGTAAAATATCTAAAGAAGAAAAGGACTATATTATGCATCAATTTAAATCAAACAATATCAATTTGCTGGTTTCTACAACTGTAATTGAAGTGGGTGTTGATGTGCCGAATGCTACAGCCATAATAATTGAAAATGCTGAGAGGTTTGGCCTGGCCCAGCTTCATCAGCTACGGGGTAGAATTGGGCGTGGAGATAAAGAATCTTATTGTTTTCTTGTTATGGGAAACAATATTACTGATGTTAAAGAAAGATTAAAGATATTAACAGAAACAAATGATGGGTTTAAAATTTCAGAACATGATTTAAAATTAAGAGGTCCGGGAGACTTCTTGGGCTATAAGCAACACGGTCTACCTGGTTTTAAAATTGCTAATTTCTATTTTGATAGCAAAATTCTTGACAATATATCAATGGCAGTGAAGTACTTTGTCGACAGATATGGTATATATTCTCCTACCACAGAAGAATTGATAAAATCTATTGAAGAAAGGTGGGACTTCAGTGGAGAGGAGATTACTTTTAATTGAAATAAAAGTTAAATTTTTCATAGACAATATTAATATTCTTTACCTTCAATTTCATGTTTATAAACTACAAATCAGGTTATATTAATAATGCAACAACAAATAGGAGGTGAGAAAGATGGCAAGAGGATCAAATACAAGCAACATTATTGTTGTAAGAGAAGCAAGAAAAGCTATGGATCAATGGAAATATGAAGTTGCTAATGAGATAGGTGTCCAGCCTCCTGCTGACGGTTATTGGGGCAATCTTTCTTCCCGCGACTGCGGAGCCGTTGGTGGTCACATGGTAAGGAAAATGATAGAAATGGCTGAAAGAAGCATAGCCAACACTCCTCAAAATAGGTAATTGAAAGCAATCAATATTGTAAATAAAAAGGAATGACTCTTTATAAGAGTCATTCCTTTTTTGGGAGAGGAGAAATTGAAGGAAGAATTTTAGGGAATTTATTTCCCGTATATAATGTTAACCTTAAATGAAAACTTTATACATATTTTAATAAATTTATGTTAAAATGTAATTAAATAATAACGAGGAGTATCCTATGAGAATAATTTCGGGTACAAAAAAAGGGATAAAACTTATAAGTCCTGAAGATATAAATATAAGACCTACTGCAGATAGGGTCAAAGAAGCATTGTTTGACATGATATCATTTGATATAGCTAATTCAAAAGTTCTTGATCTTTTTTCAGGTACGGGTGCACTTGGAATAGAGTCTTTAAGCAGAGGCGCTGGTTTCTGTGTTTTTGTTGACAGGTCAAAAAAGAGCATTGAATTAATTAATAAAAATCTAAAAAAAGCACAGATGGACAATGATAATAATTTTTTGATATTAAATATGGATTTTTCAAAGGCACTGGAGTTTCTGACGCAAAAAGGTATAATATTTGATATAGTTTTCATCGATCCACCATATCACAATAACCTATATGATAAAGCGCTTGAACTTTTAATAGGATACAACCTATGCAGTGATGATTGCAAGATAATACTTGAATTAAGCAAAGATGTAAAGATAGAGGATAGTAAAAATGGCTTAATCTGTTATAAGGAAAAGAAATATGGGAATACAGTATTAAAATTTTATACAAAGGAGAAAAATTAAATGAATATTGCTGTTTATCCCGGAAGTTTTGATCCAGTAACCTACGGCCATCTGGACATTATTGAGAGAGCTTCGAGCATATTTGATAAATTAATAGTAGCGGTATTGGAGAACAGTGCTAAAAAACCACTTTTTACCGTTGAAGAACGAAAGGATATGATAAAAGCAGCCACTATGTCTTTAAGAAATGTTGAGGTTGACTACTTTTCTGGCCTTTTGGTAGATTACATGAAACAAAATGATTATCACATTGTGATTAAGGGATTGCGTATGCTTTCTGATTTTGAATATGAATTTCAAATGGCTCTTATGAACAAAAAGTTAAATGACGATATCGAAACGCTTTTTATGATGACGAACAGCAAGTATGCATATCTCAGTTCCAGCATAGTAAAAGAGATAGCGAAATTTAATGGTGACATCAGTGAATTGGTTCCTGAATATATAGCTTTAAGGTTAAAAGAAAAGCTAAGGGGGAAGTAAAAATGGAAGTACTTGAACTACTGCAAAAAATGGAGGATCTATTAAATAAGTCTGTTAGTATTCCAATATCAGGTAAAATACTTGTAGACAGGGATGTACTGCTGAAAATAATTCAGGATTTAAGGCTTTGCCTTCCGGATGACCTGAAACGTGCCGAATGGATACAAAATCATAAACAGGAGATATTATTGGAAGCACAACAGCAATCAGATGTAATTATTTCAGAAGCAGAAAAGAAAATAAAGCTTATGGTAGATGATGAAGAAATTGTAAAAATGGCTAAAGCTGAGGCAGAGGAAATTATTGCCTCAGCTCAAAAAAATGCAAAGGAGATACGTCTTGGTTCTAAGGAATATGCTGATTCTATATTGGAGAAACTGGAAAATGATTTGACTGATATTGTAAATACATTAAGGGAAAACCGTAATGAGCTTAAGAAAATTTAAGACCGATTTTTAAAGGCCAGGCCATTTACTATCGCAATTAATGATACTATTGATATAACCATTATAATCATAAATAATGAAAACCATAGATTAAATAACCAATTATCAGCTATATTGAATGTTTCTATAGCATCAGATTTGATTATTATAGGATATGCCAAAAAAATATATATAGGTGTCAATATACTGTGGACTATTTTAGCCAAAAAATATGATAAATAACTTATATCCGTTTTTTCTAAGACACTTATTACCTGAGTATGGGTCGATAAGCCTCCCCACGATAATATAAATCCTGCTAACATTGTTTTTTGATACAGAGATATCGGTAATTCCTTTAATGAATTACATCCAACAGTCATTTCGAAAATGCCATTAATTATACCTGCAGCCATTTCTTTTGAGATATAACCACCTGATAGAATATTGAATATATCAGCAATAAACGAAGTAAACCCTGTTATATTAAGCAGCTTGACAATAACAGAAAAGGTAATTATATATCCTCCAATCATTAACATGAGCTTAACTCCATCTCTAATCGAATCGGAAAAAAGATAATTGAAATTCCTTCCGTCTTTTTTTTGTGCCATTTTCATATTATAAACAGCTTTTTTAAACAAATTAGTTTCCCTGAAGTTAATATTATTTTTGCCTTCAGCTTTACCGTATCTTCTAAATATAAGACCTGTGGTTATTAGTCCAGCATAATTACAAAGTAGTAGTAGGTATCCAACTTCAGGGCTATTAAATAAGTCAGTACCGACAACCCCAAGGATAAATAACGGTCCTGCGCTATTGCAAAATGACATGAGTCTTTCTGCCTCATATTTCGTGCATGAATTTAAATTCCTTAATGATGATATCAATCTGGCACCCATAGGTTAACCGGAGGTTATCCCATTGGAAAAACACAACGCACCTTCTCCTGGTACATTCATAATGGGCCGCATAAGAGGTTCAAACAATGTACCTATAAAGTTTACAGCGCCGAGCCCTAATAAAAGCTGGCTTATAACAAAAAACGGAAATAAAGAAGGAAATACATTGTTTATCCATAACAGTAATCCTTTTCTTGACGCTTCAAGTATTTCCTCGGGAAATAAAATAATAAAAACCAGTAGCAAACCGATAATAGCAGGCAGAAAGAAATCTTGCGAAATTTTTTTGATATTCATTTATAATCACCCATAATATGTGTATATGCTCATGAATGTGATTATTACAAAAATTATTTGCCAATAATTACAGGACTTTTAATAAAATCTTTACTGAGCATTATATTGCCCAATGAACTAAGGATAGAATAGATGTCTGTTGAGAGAATATCCTTATCAAGCATTTTTCTGGCTGTATCATTCAAGTCTCTATACTGCTTTCCGAGATTTGTAATTACAGGGATACAGCATTTTTCATTTATGCTACTTAATAATTTCCTTCCTGTACTATCAAAACCCAGTACCCTTGCATATAAAGGGCCGGTTTCATTAAAAATACCTGCCTCTTTTTTTGTATATCTAATAATCGTATGAAAAAGTATTCTGGAAAGCCGGCTATATGCATATCTTTTGGTTTTAATTTTTAATAGAAGATCTTCTAAAGAGTATGATTTATAAACCATTTCTTTAATTCTTCGATGTAATCCTTCTGATACGTCAAAAATTTCCTCAATATTGTCATTTTTAACTAGCTCATAATATAAAATATTTTCCATATCCTTTGTAAATATAGGTTTTTTCCCACATAAAACTGCCTTTTCTATCACTTCGAAAGAACCAAACGGCAGATGCTTCTTGACCCTGTTTAAATCACCGTCATTTAAAACTTTTCTGATAGATGTTGCGCTGGAAATAAAAAGTGTCTCATTTAATTTCTGCTGATAATATTCTGAGCCAATTCTTTTTATGGTGATCGGTATAATATTGCTATTCAGGCGTATCAACCACTTTAAATATTCAACACCAAGTATGTTATTAGGAGATATAATAAGATTTCCGTTTAGATTGAGTTCATTTAACGCCATCTGACGTGCTCTGGCAAAAGAAAAGCCATCCTTTAGAAACTTTTTAAGATATATTTTAAAATATTTATCCTCATTGGCCAGTATCCTGGAAATCATAAGCAGTTCATCTATATTACCTGCTTCACTTCCAAAAGAAAGATAATTCACTATACCAAGACGCTCTAAGAGGCTGACAGCACCAAAAGCAAAAAGTTCCGCACTGGATGTGCTATAGCAAACTGGGAGCTCTATAACTAAGTTTATTCCACTTTTTATAGCGGCCTCAGTTCGTGTCCATTTATCAAATAATGCAGGTTCTCCTCTCTGGGTAAAATTGCCACTCATCACAGCTACAGTTGCATCTGCTTTTGTTATTTCCAAAGATTTTTGTAAATGGTATAAATGGCCATTATGAAAAGGGTTATATTCGGAAATAATAGCTAATACGACCATATCTTTCTCCTTTGATTACAAATTTTTAACAAATAAAATTCACGTTGTAACATATGGCTAAATTAAATTTGTTTTTAATATTATTATTTTATCACTTTAAGCAGGATTTTAACATTATGAGTAGAATATCAAATAGGTAATAAATATAGAGAAAGGAGCAAAAATATGGAAATATTGAAAGGCATAATAGAAAAAGCAAAAAAAAATAGGAAAAAAATTATACTCGCAGAGGGCCCTGAACCAAGGACACTCAAAGCTGCCGAAATGATTATCAAAGATGGTGTCTCAGATATCGTACTTTTAGGCAACCCGGATGATATTAAAAACAAAGCAGCTGAGTTGAATGTTAATATTGAAGGTGCAGAAATAATTGATCCTTTAAACTCACCTTTTTTTGAAGACTATGTGAAAAAATATTACGAAATGCGTAAAAGCAAGGGCATAGATATTGATAAAGCTAAAGAAACTATAAAAAATCCTTTATATTTTGGATGCATGATGGTGCAGAACGGGGATGGCGATGGCATGGTAGCAGGAGCAATCAATACAACTGCGGATCTGTTAAGACCTGCCTTTCAGATAATAAAGACTGCTCCCAACATATCCATTGTTTCCAGTGCATTTGTGATGATAGTACCCGACTGCAATTATGGATCCGAAGGTGTCTTTTTGTTTGCAGACTGTGCAATAAATCCAAATCCCACTTCTGAGGAATTAGCATCTATAGCTGTTGCTTCTGCTACAACTGCCAAGGTACTTCTGGGGCTTGAGCCAAAGGTTGCTATGCTATCTTTTTCTACAAAAGGCAGTGCACAGCATGAGCTGGTGGACAAGGTTGCAAATGCCACTAAGTTAGCTAAAGAAATTGCCCCGGATATATTAATTGATGGTGAATTGCAGGCTGATGCCGCCATTATACCAAGTGTTGCATCTTTAAAAGCCCCCGGCAGCAGCGTTGCAGGTTCGGCTAACGTATTGATTTTCCCCGATTTGCAATCCGGCAATATAGGATATAAGTTAGTCCAGAGATTGGCAAAAGCACAGGCTATAGGTCCTATTTCCCAGGGGCTTAATAAACCGGTAAATGACCTTTCCAGAGGTTGCAGCGCAGAAGATATTTATAATGTCGTGGCTATAACAGCTGTACAGGCAAAGGGAAATAATTGAGAGAGGAGAATAAACAAATGAATATATTAGTTATAAACT
This sequence comes from Thermoanaerobacteraceae bacterium, assembly GCA_030016635.1. Taxonomy (GTDB): domain Bacteria; phylum Bacillota; class Thermoanaerobacteria; order Thermoanaerobacterales; family UBA4877; genus JASEJQ01. Next base: position 21,347 of record JASEJQ010000024.1, read on the forward strand.
GTGGCAGTTCGTCGTTAAAATATCAATTAATAGATATGGATAAGAATGAGGTCAAAGCAAAAGGTATAGTTGAGAGGATAGGAATTAATGGTTCGCAGATTAAATATGAAAGAACTGGCATGGATAAACAGGTATTTTCAAAGCCAATTAATAACCATAAAGAAGCGTTGAAAGAAATGCTTGGCTTGCTTACCGACCAGGAATTAGGAGCAATTAAAAGCCTCAAAGAAATTGATGCAGTTGGACACAGGGTAGTACATGGGGGGGAAAAGTTTTCTGGTTCAGTAATTATTGATGACGAAGTTATAAAAGCCTTAAATGACAATATAGACCTTGCACCACTTCATAATCCACCCAACATAATGGGAATAATGGCATGCAAGGAGTTGATGCCGGATATCCCAATGGTTGGTGTTTTTGATACAGCATTTCATCAGACAATGCCTCCAGAGGCTTTTATTTATGGAATACCATATGAATTTTATGAGAAATATAAGATAAGAAGATATGGTTTTCATGGTACCTCACATAAATATGTTACATTAAGGGCAGCTGAACTGCTTGGCAAGAGCGTAGATGAGGTAAACCTTATTACATGCCACCTTGGTAACGGCTCAAGTATAACAGCAGTTAAAAACGGTAAATCTGTAGATACCAGTATGGGTTTTACTCCTTTAGAGGGATTGATTATGGGGACTAGATCTGGAAGTATAGATCCATCCATTATTGCATATTTAATGGATAAGGAATCCCTTGCAACATCTGAGGTAATGGATATACTGAACAAGAAATCAGGCGTTCTTGGGATTTCGGGCCTGAGCAGTGATTTTAGAGATATAGAAAATGCAGCACTGGTGGATAGTAACAAAAGAGCACAGGTTGCTTTAAAAGCCTTTACCTATGGTGTTAAAAAGTATATTGGTTCTTATATTGCAGCTCTTGGCACCGTAGATGCAATTATCTTTACAGCAGGTGTTGGAGAAAACTCTAATATAGTAAGGGAAATGGTGCTGGAGGGACTGGAACCATTAGGAATTATTCTAAACAAGGAAGCAAACAAAATAAAGGGTAAGGAAAAGGAAATAACTACCCCAGAATCAAAAGTAAAGGTATTTATAATACCAACCAATGAAGAACTAATGATAGCAAGAGAAACTGAATTGTTGGTAGGCAGAGACTAAAAATTATTGACAGTATAGCTTTAACACCTTATAATGGATATGTCTTAAAAACAGGGTGGTGTATATGAGGCTGGATATTTCTAAAATCAAAGGCAATTTAAACTCGCAGATGGACGTTAATTTTGATGTTATGCTTGAAGAGAATGATGACATTGAGATTGATTTCATTGGGCCAGTTCATGTTAATGCAGTTATTACCAATACTGAAGACGGTTATGATATCGATGGTTCAATGGATGTTTCTCTGGACGCAATATGTTATAGATGTTTAAAACTATTTCGCTATCATGAAGTAATTGAACTCCATGATAATCTTAACAATTATGAAGAGGAATCCGGAGAAAAAGTATTCTTTAATGGGGGGAATCAGGTTTATCTTGATGGCCTCATAAGGACAGATTTGTTGCTGTCTCTTCCTTCGCGTTATCTATGCGATGAAACATGCCGGGGTATTTGTCCCGATTGTGGTGCTGATTTAAATGTTGGAGATTGTACATGCAATAATGAACCAATTGATCCAAGGCTGGAAGTTCTGAAGAAATTTTTGAAGCAGTAGCAAAGGAGGTGTCATGAATGGGCGTTCCAAAAAGAAGATGGTCAAAAGCAAGGACAAGGAGCAGAAGAGCCCACTGGAAATTAGCTGGCCCTACTCTTGTAGAGTGTCCTCAGTGCCATGAATTAATGGTACCGCATAGAGCATGCAAAAACTGCGGTTATTATGATGGCAAAAAGGTAATAGTAAACGAATAAAAAAGTAATAGGTTAAACCTATTACTTTTTTATAAGTGGTTGATTTTGGTTTTTTTTTATGATATTCTTTTATTAGTAGGTCATTAAATATAGTTATATAAGTTGGAGTGAAGTTTATGCCATCAAGCAGTTTGTCAAAACTGAAGAGACAAAACGAACTGCGTTTAAAACTGGCAGAAGATCCTTTTTTAACGGATGAAGAGCTGGCATGCCTGTTTAGTGTAAGTGTACCAACCATAAGGCTTGACAGGATAGAACTTGGTATTCCTGATTTACGGGGAAGGTTAAAAAAAGTAGCTGAAATTAATTATAATAAATTGAAATCAATTAAAGGCACAGAAATTGTTGGAGAGCTTTTAGACCTCGAATTAGGAAAAGGCGGCATTTCTGTTTTTGAACCTTCAAAGGATATGGTATTTGAAAAGAGTCAGGTTGTAAAGGGGCAATTTATTTACGCCCAGGCTGAATCACTCGCAATAGCAGTGATAGATGCAAATGTTGCTCTTATAGGGGTTGCCAATATAAAGTATAAGCATCCTGTAAAGCTTGGAGATAAACTGATAGGAAAAGCAGAGGTGATCAGGAGGCGTGGCAATAAATATTTCGTATGGGTAAAAATAAAAGCACAGAGACAGGAAGTGTTCCGTGGGAAATTTATCCTTGTAAGTCTTGACACTGAGGAAGGAGATGGCGCAGATAATGAAGATCGGAATTGATGCAATGGGAGGCGACTATGCGCCAAAAGAAATAATCAGCGGTAGTTTGATGGCGTTAGAAGAATATGATGATATAGAATTGACATTTTTTGGTGATGAAGTGCAAATTGTTTCAGAAATTAATGCCCATAACCTTAAGTCAAATAACAGGATTGAAATCATACATACTGATGAGGTTATATCTAACAACGATGCACCGGTAGCTGCCATTAGAAATAAAAAAAATTCATCTTTGTCTCGTGGCCTTGATTATTTGAAAACTAATAAAATTGATGTCTTTGTTTCTGCTGGAAATACGGGTGCACTGATGGCCGGAGGATTATTAAAACTTGGGCGTATTAGAGGTGTCGATCGCCCGGCTCTTGTGTCCACACTGCCAACAGTATCTGGTCTTGTTGTTTTGGTAGATAGTGGCTCAAATACGGACTGCAGACCAATAAATTTGCTTCAATTTGCAGTGATGGGCTCAGTATATGCTGAAGATATTCTAAACGTAAGAAAACCACGGATTGGACTGCTTAATATAGGTTCTGAAGAAGAAAAGGGTAATGAACTTGCCAAACAGACATATGGTTTATTAAAAGAAATACCACTTAACTTTATTGGTAATGTCGAGGGACGCGATGTGCCTTACGGCAAATGTGATGTTTTAGTATGTGATGGCTTTGTTGGCAACGCAGTTTTGAAGTCAATGGAAGGAATAGCCTCTCTTATCATTGATATGTTAAAAGAGGAGATGATGAAAAATTATTTGACCAGAGTGGGTGCATTGTTGCTAAAAGATGGACTAAAAAATATTTTAAAGAAAATGGACTATAAAGAGTATGGTGGTGCCCCACTTTTGGGGATTGATGGAGTCATAATAAAAGCCCATGGAAACTCAGATGCGCGTGCTTTTTTGAATGCTATCCGACAAGCAAGAACCTTTGTTGACCATGATGTACTCAACCATATAAGAAATCAAGTTTCTGGTATAGGAGTGAACTGAGATTATGAGTAATCTATTTTCATCTGGTATAATAGGAATCGGGAGTTATGTCCCAGAGAGGGTGCTCACAAACCATGATCTGGAAAAATTGGTAGATACAAGCGATGAGTGGATCACAACACGTACTGGTATCAAAGAGAGACATATAGCTGCTGATACTGAAGCAGCATCAGATCTTGCCTCTTTAGCTGCCAGGAGAGCGTTGGAAGATGCCTCAATGGATCCCAAAGATATTGAACTGATAATTGTCGCGACTAATTCACCGGATTATATGAACTTCCCCGCCACTGCATGTGTAGTTCAGGATAATTTAGGAGCCGTCAATGCAGCAGCTTTTGACCTGGAAGCAGGATGTTCCGGATTTATTTATGCCCTTACCGTGGCAGATCAATTTATTAAGACGGGCATGTACAAAAATATACTTGTGGTTGCCAGTGAAATTATGTCTAAAATAACTAACTGGGATGACAGGGAAACATGTGTGCTTTTTGGCGATGGGGCAGGTGCGGTAGTGCTGGGCAGAGTAGAAGAAGGATTAGGTATTATCTCATCTTTTCTTGGATCAGATGGTAGTGGTGGAAAATATCTCCTTTTACCTGCTGGAGGTTCAAGAAAACCAGCTACTATAGACACAGTGAAAAACAAACTTCATACAATACACATGGACGGTAAAGAAGTTTTTAAATTTGCCGTAAAAGTAATGGGTGAGGCTTCATTAAAGGCTCTGGATATTGCCGGACTTACGCCTGAAGATGTGGACATATTTATTCCACATCAGGCAAATATAAGAATAATAGATGCAGCAATGAGGAGGCTTAACCTTTCCCGTGAAAAGGTGTATGTAAATATTGATAGGTTTGGAAACACATCATCGGCTACTATTCCAATTGCGCTGGATGAGTTGTATCATAATTCTTCCTTGAAAAAAGGTGACTGCGTATTATTGACTGCATTTGGCACTGGCCTGACATATGCATCAATGACTTTGAGATGGAGTAAATAGGAGGAAAATCATGCTGCACACAAAATTATGCGAAATTCTGGGTATTGAATATCCAATTATTCAGGGCGGAATGGCCTGGGTAGCAACCGCTGAATTAGCTGCTGCGGTTTCAAATGCCGGTGGACTGGGTATTATAGGTGCAGGGAATGCACCAGGTGAATTTGTGAGAGAACAAATTAAAAAGGCAAGAACTTTAACTGATAAACCTTTTGGCGTGAATGTTATGTTGATGTCGCCTTTTGCTGAAGATGTTATGCAGGTAGTATATGAGGAAAGAGTACCGGTAATAACTACAGGAGCTGGTAATCCAGGTAAATATATTGAGAAGCTCAAGAATGTAGGTGTAAAGGTTCTTCCAGTGGTGGCATCAGTAGCACTGGCCAGGAGAATGGAAAAAGAGGGCGTAGACGCTGTTATCGCTGAAGGTACAGAATCAGGCGGGCATGTAGGAGAATTGACTACTCTGGTTCTTGTACCTCAGGTTATAGATGCAGTTAAGATACCTGTAGTTGCAGCCGGCGGCATTGCAGATGGAAGAGGGTTGGTCGCTGCTCTGGCTCTTGGTGCTTGTGGCATACAGATGGGTACAAGGTTCGTGGCTTCGACAGAGTGTACTGTAAATGAAAACTACAAGAAGGCTATTGTAAAGGCAAAGGATAGAGATACAGTTGTCACCGGCAGACCTACCGGTCATCCGGTTAGAGTATTGAAAAATAAACTGACGAGGGAATATGAGAAACTGGAAAGTCAGTGTGTTTCTCCAGAGGTATTAGAACAACTTGGGGCAGGCAAATTAAAAGCTGCAGCAGTTGACGGGGATGTTGATTATGGTTCTGTAATGTCAGGGCAGATTGCTGGTATGATAGAGGATATCAAACCATGTAAGGATATAATAAATGATATTATAACAGAGGCTGTAGATTTGCTTGACAGGATGAAGGAATGGAGGTAGTATCAATGGTGAAATTGGCAGTTGTATTTCCTGGACAGGGTGCCCAGTATGCCGGCATGGGAAAAGACCTGGCAGAGAATTTCTCCGAAGCAATGAAAGTTTTTGACACTGCTAATGAAGCACTGGGATATGATATCAAAAAGCTATGCTTTGAAGGCCCGGAAGAGGAACTGGTAAAAACAGAGATTACTCAGCCGGCCATATTAACTATGAGCCTTGCTGCTTATAAAGTGTTGGAATCAAAAGGTATTAGACCGGATGTTACTGCGGGCTTGAGCCTGGGTGAGTATTGCTCACTGGTTATTTCAGGTGCACTGGACTTTCAAGATGCTGTCAAATTAGTTGCAAAACGTGGTAGATATATGCAGGAGACTGTACCACAGGGGAGCGGTGGAATGGCTGCAGTAATGGGGCTTGACAGGGAAGCTGTGGAAGAGGCATGTAGAGAGGCGTCAGATGAAGGCGTAGTAGAACCTGCAAATATAAACTGTCCAGGTCAAATAGTAATCTCTGGTGAATTAAAAGCGATTGAAAAAGCGTCAATACTGGCAAAGGAAAAAGGCGCTAAAAGGGTAGTTAATCTTTCAGTGAGCGCACCTTTCCATTGCAGTTTATTGCAGCCAGCAGGCGATAAATTATCTGCTGATTTAGAGGAAATAGAATTCAGACATTTGAATATTCCTGTTATATCTAATGTAACCGGTGAATATATTAGGGATGAATCTGAAATAAGAAATCTGCTGATAAGGCAGGTTAGCAGTCCTGTTTTTTGGGAAGATTCTGTTCGTCTTATGCTAAAAGACGGTGTTAATATGTTCATAGAGGTCGGTCCAGGAAAATCGCTTAGTGGCTTTATTAAGAAAATAGATAAAAATGTTGATATACTTAATGTTGAAGACATGGATTCACTTAATAATACTCTAAAAGTACTAAATTTATAAGAGGCTGGTGTTTGTATGTTGTTGGAAGGTAAAGTAGCTATAATAACCGGTGGTTCAAGGGGCATTGGAAAAGCTACAGCTATAAAGCTGGCTAATCTGGGCGCTAAAATAATAGTTAATTACACCAACAGGCTGGAAGCTGCCAATGAAGTTGTTAATATAATTAAAGATAATAATGGAGAAGCAATAACTGTTAAGGCTGATGTATCAAATATATCTGAAGTTAAAGATATGATGAAATTTGCTGTGGATACCTACGGTAGTATTGATATTCTTGTTAATAATGCCGGTGTTACAAAAGATACTCTCATTTTGAGAATGAATGAAGAGGATTGGGATAAGGTTATCAACACCAATTTAAAAGGTGCATTTAACTGTATTAAGGAAGCTTCAAGATATATGATAAAAAATAAATATGGAAAGATAGTAAATGTGTCTTCAGTTATTGGTGTTATTGGAAATATTGGCCAGGCCAATTATGCAGCATCGAAAGCAGGTATAATAGGACTCACAAAATCGGCTGCGAAAGAGTTTGCTTCAAGGGGAATAAACGTAAATGCTGTTGCTCCTGGTTTTATAGATACTGAGATGACGCAGGTTTTGAAAGATGAAATTAGAAATGAAATGTTGAAGGCGATACCCCTTGGTCGATTTGGGACCCCCGAAGATGTATCAGATGTTATAGCATTTCTTGTGTTGCCTTATTCTGACTATATTACAGGACAGGTTATACATATTGACGGGGGAATGGTAATGTAATATATTTTATATGTAATTTTTGTTATTTGTTTTAGGTTGGGGAAGGAGGTGAAAAAAATGATATTTGAGAAAGTAAAAGAAATAGTGGCAGAGCAGTTGGGTGTCGAACCAGAAGAGGTCGCCTTAGAGTCTTCTTTCATAGATGATCTTGGAGCTGATTCTCTGGACATAGTTGAGCTTATCATGGCCCTTGAAGAAGAGTTTGATCTCGAGATACCAGATGAGGATGCAGAAAAAATATCTACAGTAAATGATGTTGTTGAGTATATAAAGGCTCATACTGATGAAATGGAATAATAGAGGTCCCGCCTTAGTGCGGGACTTTGAATAATAAGTATAAAATGTTAATTAGGAGGATCACTTATGAAGAAAAAAAGAGTAGTAATTACCGGGTTAGGTGCGATAACTCCTATCGGGATAGGTCTTGATGAATACTGGAATGCTTTAAAAGAGGGCAGGTCTGGAATTGATTATATAACAAAGTTTGATGCCTCTGAATATTCTACGAAAATTGCCGGTGAAGTGAGAGGCTTTGATCCGGTTAATTATATAGATAAAAAAGAAGCTAAAAGAATGGACAGATTTACACAATTTGCAGTTGCGGCTGCTAACATGGCATTAAAAGATGCATCTTTGGATATGGCAAAGGAAGACAAGGAGAAGGTAGGTGTAATACTGGGTACTGGAGTTGGTGGTATTGAAACCCTTGAGGAACAATTTCATGTATATTATGAAAAGGGTCCAGGAAAGGTTAGTCCATTTTTTATACCTATGATGATTGCAAACATGGCAGCCGGGCAGATCGCAATTGTTTTTGGAGCGAAGGGTGTAAATCAAACTACCATAAGTGCATGTGCATCTGCTACCAATGCGATTGGTGATGCGTTCAGATTTATACAAAATGGAGAAGCTGATGTAATAATAACAGGAGGAGCAGAATCTCCAATAACACCTATGGCATTTGCTGGCTTTTGTTCTATGAAGGCAATGTCTACACATAATGAAAATCCAAAAGAGGCCAGTAGACCTTTCGATGCTGAGAGAGATGGCTTTGTCATGGGAGAAGGTGCTGGCGTCTTGATATTGGAAGAACTTGCACATGCAATAAAAAGAGGCGCAAAAATATATGCTGAGATTGTTGGTTACGGTCTTACCGCCGATGCATATCATATAACAGTTCCGGCACCTGAAGGTGAAGGTGCTGCAAGGGCTATGAGAAATGCATTAAATGATGCTGGTATATTGCCTGAAGATGTACAATACATCAATGCCCACGGTACCTCGACTGATTATAATGATAAATTTGAGACAATGGCTATAAAAACTGTTTTTAAGGATCATGCATATAAGCTTGCTGTTTCTTCAACCAAGTCAATGACAGGTCATCTCCTGGGTGCAGCAGGCGGAATTGAGTCTATAGCAACTGTACTTTCAATCTATAATGGATTTGTTGTACCGACAATTAATTATAAAACACCTGATCCTGAGTGTGATCTGGATTATGTACCAAATACTGGCAGGGAGATTGATATTCATTATGCAGTTAAAAATAACTTTGGCTTCGGTGGTCAGAATGCATCCCTGGTCTTTAAGAAATATACAGATTGAATGGATGATGGACTTGGCAGAATATGATGTTATAGAGAAGACTATACGTTATAAATTTAAAGATAAATTTCTTTTAAGAATGGCTCTTACACATAGTTCTTTTGCCAATGAACAAAAAGAGTTGGCTTCAAACGAGAGACTGGAATTTTTGGGTGACTCAGTATTAAGTCTTGTTGTAACGGAATACATCTACAGGCAGTTGCCAGAAATTGATGAAGGATATCTTTCCAAACTTCGTGCATCACTTGTATGTGAACCTGCTCTGGCAAAAAAAGCAAGGTATATAAGATTAGGAAATTATCTAAAGTTAAGCCATGGTGAAGAATTAAGCGGTGGGAGAGAACGTTCATCCATACTTGCTGATGCCCTTGAAGCACTTATAGGAGCCATTTATCTGGATGGTGGTCTTGAGAGCGCAAGAGAATTTATAATGAATTTTGTTCTTGATGATTTTGATGATATATATAATAGCTCCGGTGCTTTTGATTACAAATCGAAACTGCAGGAATTTGCTCAGAAAAATGGCTATAGCATATCTTATATAGTTACAGATGAATCAGGTCCGGATCATGATAAAACCTTTTATGTTGAGGTTATCGTAAATAATGAAGCAATGGGTCATGGCGCAGGTAAAACCAAGAAGGAAGCAGAACAAAATTCTGCAAAGGAGGCCCTGGAAAAAATCCGTATAATATGAAATATAAACATTATACTATACCGATATTTGTACCACAGGAAGGATGTCCTTTTAAGTGTATATACTGCAATCAGTTTACAATTACAGGTGGCATAGAAACAGTAAATGCAATGTATGTAGAAGAAACTATAGAAGAACACTTAAAGACTATTCCTGAAAATTCATACATCGAAGTAGGTTTTTTTGGCGGAAGTTTTACGGGGATACAGCTTTCAAGACAAAATGAACTTCTATCAGTTGCAAAAAGATATAAAGAACGAGGTGCTATAAAAGGCATTAGACTTTCTACCAGGCCAGATTATATTAATGAAAAAATATTGCAAAACCTGCTGGAATATGGTGTAACTGCTATTGAGCTGGGACTACAATCAATGGATGAGAGCGTTCTGGAAGCATCATATAGAGGTCATACACCAGATGATACCAGGAGAGCTGCAAATCTAATCAAAAAATATTCCTTTGATCTGGGTTTACAGATGATGATTGGTCTGCCTAACGACGATTATTATAAAGATATTAGAACTGCACGGGAAATAATCTCTATGAAGGCAGATTTTGTCAGATTATATCCAACTCTTGTGATCAAGAATACATATCTTGAGAAGCTTTTTAAGGAGGGTATTTATAAACCTTTAACGGTTGAAGAGACCATTAAAATTTGTAAAGACATCATGCTTTTATTTACTTTAGCAGATATTCCTATTATACGTCTGGGCCTTCAAACCAGTGATAGTATTAATGATAATTCTGATGTCATTGCTGGTCCGTTTGCTCCTAATATTGGGGAAATGGTTGAATCTGCGTTGATTCGTGATATGGTTTTATACTATTTACGTGGTAGAGTGAATAATGACATTATAGAGCTTACTGTAAATCCTCTTATGATGTCAAAACTAGTAGGTTATAAAAGGCGCAATATCGAATTATTTAAAAAAGAACTTGATTGTGAAGTAATTATTATACAGGATGAGAAACTGGAAAAGGATATGGTGAAAATTGAATACAATGATAATAGTATGGAGATTAATAAAAAAAAGTATGCCATGGATGCAATAAAAGAAGGAATTATTGAATTGACATAGAATATAAATTATAGTCAATGCAGTTCACAATAATCTATAAATCGTAAAAATCTAATACTTTATTAAGGAGGAGTTTAGATGGAGGTATTGAAGGTATCAGCCAAATCACAACCAAAATCCGTAGCTGGTGCTCTCGCTGCTGTGTTAAGAGAAAAAAGTGTTGTGGAGATACAAGCAGTAGGTGCAGGAGCAGTAAATCAGGCTGTGAAATCCATAGCAATTGCAAGAGGATATGTAGCACCCAATGGCATCGACCTTATTGCAATTCCGGCTTTTTCTGAAATTGAAATAGATGGAGAAGTTAGGACCGCAATTAAATTCATTGTTGAGCCGAGATAAAAAATTCTGCTGATACCTGCTGTCTTATGATAGCAGGTTTTGTTATGTATATGGAGGTATTTATGTTTCTGAAAAGATTAGAAATTTATGGTTTCAAGTCGTTTGCTGAAAAAACTGTTTTTGATTTTGAAAAGGGAATAACATGTATAATTGGCCCAAATGGTACAGGTAAAAGCAATCTGGTAGATGCAATCCTATGGGTTTTGGGATCACAGAATCCCAGGGATTTGCGCGGCAATAAAATGGAAGATGTAATCTTTAACGGAAGCGATAAGAGAAAACCATTGGGTTTTACTTATGTTACCCTTGTACTCGACAACAGTGATAAACTAATACAAATAGATTATTCGGAAATATCAATTACAAGGAAACTCTACCGCTCTGGTGAAAGCGAATTTTATATTAACAACGTGGAATGTAGATTAAAAGACATCATAGATTTATTTACCGATACAGGTTTAGGAAAAAATGGTTATTCTATTATTGGACAGGGTAAAGTAGATGAAATATTAAACAGTCGTCCTGAGGAAAAAAGAGGATTTTTTGAAGAAGCAGCAGGTATAATGAAGTACAAAAACAAACGTTACGAATCAATCAAAAAACTTGATATTACTCAGGACAATTTAAACCGGTTGAATGATATAATATCTGAACTTCACGGCCGACTGAGACCGCTTTATGAAGAATCATTGAAGGCACATGAATATACGGAACTGTCCGAGAAATATAAAATATATAAAATTAACTATTATCTGGGGAATTATAGAAAAATTGAAAATGAAAATAGCATACTTAACGAGCAAATAGATGTGGAAAAGAATAAACTTGAAACTTTAAAGGTAAGTTTAGAAGAGACAGAAATCAATTTAGGAGAATTAAATACTCTGCTTGATAGTTTAAAAAATCAGGAAACATTGCTCAGGGCTAATTTATTTTCTACAAGCAATGAGCTGGAAAAAAATAGGGGCGAGATTAAACTTTTAAATTTACAGTTATCCGGGGAACTTAAAAACTTTCATGATACAAAACAAAAAATTTCTGGTTTAATAAAAGAATTGAAAAAATGGAAAGAAGATATAAGGCAACTAAAGCTAAAGATGGATGATTTAAGCTCCGAAGATCGGGGAATGGACAGGCAGGAAAAAAATTATATATACAACATTGAGATTATTTCAAATGCCCTTGATAAAATTAATGCGATACATGATGAAATAAAAAAGGAAAAAGATAATCTGGAGAAGGAACTTCTAATTAAAAATAATGAAATCAAACACATCGACATTAATACATCAGAAAAAATCGATAATTTGCATGCATTGGAGGACAAATATAATGAACAAATATCAGGCATCAGGTCTGTTAAAGAAGAAATAAAGAAATACATAGGCGAAAGGAAAAACATTAAGAATGAAATCAACTTGGTAAAAGGCAAA
>JASEJQ010000025.1 GCA_030016635.1 Thermoanaerobacteraceae bacterium
TTGCTACGCTTTGTATAGGCGGCGGCCAGGCCTGCGCAGTTGTTGTAGAAAGATAGTTTAATATTGACAAATACCTGTAGGGCAGGCGATCCTTATGACGGCTGACCACTGCAGGTATTCACATGCAGCCAATTTTAAATTTATATTAATAAGGTTGTATTTATTACAGCCTTATTAATATAAATATAATTGTTAATTAAATAACTAACAACAAGGAGGCATTAAAATGGATTTCTCTTTTACCAAGCAACAGGAAATGGTGAGAAAGGTAGTAAGTGACTTTGCCAAAAATGAGGTAGCTCCTGGATCTGCCGACAGGGATATCACTGAAGAGTTTCCGTGGGATATTGTTAAGAAAATGGCGGAGATGGACCTTATGGGGATACCGTATCCCAAGGAATACGGTGGTGCGGGAGGAGACTATATCAGCTATATAATTGCCGTAGAAGAAATATCTAAGGCCTGTGCATCAACAGGGGTTATTCTCTCTGCACATACATCTCTTGCATGTTACCCCCTATATCAATGGGGTACAGAGGAACAAAAAAAGAAATATCTCATGCCTCTTGCACAAGGGAGAAAATTGGGTGCTTTTGCGCTTACCGAGCCCAATGCCGGCACGGATGCTGCTTCACAACAGACAATAGCCACTTTAGAAGATGACCATTATTTATTAAACGGCTCAAAGGTTTTTATAACCAATGGAGGAAAAGCAGATGTGTATATTGTCTTTGCTATGACGGATAGGACAAAGGGGACTAAAGGAATAAGTGCTTTTATAGTTGAGAAAGATTTTGAGGGTTTTTCTATTGGTAAAATAGAGAAGAAGATGGGTATACACGCTTCAAGCACAGCAGAGCTGGTATTTGAGGACTGCATAGTGCCAAAAGAAAATCTATTGGGTAAAGAAGGCAGAGGTTTTTCAATAGCTATGGAGACACTGGATGGTGGAAGGATAGGGATTGCCGCTCAGGCACTGGGTATAGCTGAAGCCGCCCTTGATGAGGCTATTAAATACGCTAAAGAAAGGCAGCAGTTTGGCCGCCCTATCAGTAAATTCCAGGGCATTCAATGGTATATAGCCGATATGGCCACGAGAATTCAGGCAGCAAAAATGCTTGTCTATAATGCTGCCTGGAAAAAACAGATAAATAAGCTCACCTCTTCTGATGCTGCAATGGCCAAACTCTTTGCATCGGAGACGGCGATGTATGTAACCACTAAGGCGGTACAGATATTTGGTGGATATGGATACATTAATGACTATCCAGTAGAAAGACTCATGAGGGATGCAAAAATCACGGAAATATATGAAGGCACATCAGAGGTACAAAAAATGGTTATTTCTGGAAGTTTATTATAAGCTAAAGGGGGACGGTATATATGAACATTATTGTTTTAATAAAACAGGTTCCAGATACTAATGAGGTCAGGATTGACCCTGAAACTAAAACATTGATAAGACAAGGGGTACCGAGCATCGTTAATCCTGAGGATAAAAATGCTATAGAAGAGGCGTTAAGACTAAAGGAAACCGTAGGTGGAAAGGTGACAGTCGTTACAATGGGTCCTCCTCAGGCTGACGTTGCCCTCAGAGAAGCCATGGCCATGGGGGTAGATGAGTCCTATCTCCTCACTGATAGATTCTTTGCCGGTGCGGATACCTATGCCACAGCAAAGACCTTATCTACAGCTATAAGACATCTATTTCCTGATTTTGATATAGTACTTTGTGGGAGGCAGGCTATAGACGGGGATACTGCACAGGTTGGACCTCAGACGGCTGAGCAACTTGGCATCCCACAGGTAACCTATGTGAGTAGGATAGAGGTTAATGATACAAGGTTGCTGGTTTCAAGGGTAATTGAGGACGGTTATGAAGTAATAGAGGTAGGCATGCCTGCACTGCTTACCATAGTAAAGGAAGCAAACAAGCCAAGATATCCATCCATAAAAAGAATATTTGAAGCATATAATGCCGAAGTGAGGAGCGTAGGTATTAATGACCTGGGGCTCGATGGGAATGAAGTGGGACTTAAGGGTTCACCAACAAAGGTTGTTTCAACAGAGACACCGGATACACATAGGAGCGGAGAGGTATTCTCTGGAAATCCTAAGGAGTGTGCGGATCTGTTGATTCAGAGATTAAAAATAAGGCATCTTATTTAGGAGGAGTATAACATGGACAATAAAAATGTATGGATATTTGCCGAGCAAAGAAATGACAAAATAATGAACGTGGCTTATGAAATACTTGGTGCAGCAAGAAGGTTAGCTGATAAAAGAAATTGTGAGGTATATGCTGCACTCCTTGGTGACCATGTTGAGCATCTTGCGGAGGGTTTGATACAGCATGGCGCAGATAAGGTATGTGTAGTTGAAGATCCACTACTCAGGGTTTTTACCACCGATGCTTATACGGACGCTGTAGAAGCTATTATAAAGAACTTTAAACCAGAGATATTTTTATATGGTGCGACAACCATAGGCAGAGACTTGGCACCCAGGGTAGCATCCAGGGTTCACACTGGTCTTACAGCAGACTGCACAGGTCTGGATATAGATGAGGATGGCTTGCTTTTACAGATAAGACCGGCCTTTGGAGGTAACCTTATGGCTACCATAAAATGTCCAGAAAAGAGGCCTCAAATGGCTACAGTTAGACCCGGTGTTATGGAAAAGTTGCCTGAAGATGCAAGTCGGAGTGGAGATGTAATCAGGTTTAATGTGGAGCTTGATGAAAATAATATCAGGACTAAAATTCTTCAGATTGTAAAAGAGGCAAAACGTACCGTGAACCTGGAAGAGGCAAAAATAATTGTTTCAGGTGGACGTGGACTAAAAACGCCGGAAGGTTTTAAACTAATAAAAGAATTAGCTGATGCCCTTGGAGGGGTTGTAGGTGCTTCCCGTGCTGCTGTGGACTCGGGTTGGATAAGCAGCGACCATCAGGTAGGTCAGACTGGCAAGACAGTAAAGCCGGAACTCTATATAGCATGCGGTATAAGCGGCGCCATACAGCACCTGGCAGGGATGAGCGGCTCTCGGACAATTGTGGCTATAAATATGGACCCTAATGCACCCATATTTAAGGTGGCTGACTACGGCATTGTAGGTGACCTCTACAAGGTAATACCAATGATAATTGATGAAATAAAAAATGCAAAGGATGCATCATCAGTATTATAGATTTAAAAATTTTAATTTGCAAAATACCTGCAAAGCAGGCGATCTTTATGACGGCTGACTTCTGCAGGTATTTTTTATTTTTACCTGTAGTGATATACTATTATACGTTAGTGCTTAAGATATGAGGTGAAGTCATGAGTGAAAATACATACAGCAATAGATGGCACATAAGCTTTCATATATGCCATCAGGATGGCATATGTTAAAGGTTCCTTGCTTGGTATAGTAGTAGTCTGTGCGATTGTATCCTCATTTAAGGAGAAAAATACCTGATTTATGTGGTTGTATGATTGAATATAAATTATATATAATAGAAGTGAGAGGAGGTATAAGGGTGAAAAAATCACTAATTGTCCTTATTGTTGTGGTTGTAATAGTTGTAGGACTTGTAGGATATGTCTTTGGCATGTATAACAGCCTTGTAACGGCAGAGGAGAATGTAAACAGCATGTGGAGCCAGGTAGATAACCAGCTGCAGAGGCGTGCTGATTTAATACCAAACCTGGTGGAGACAGTGAAGGGCTATGCAGCCCATGAACAGGCTGTGTTTGACAGTGTAAACCAGGCCAGAGAAAAGCTTCTTTCTGCAGGCAGTGTGGCTGATGCTGCGCAGGCCAACCAGGAATTGACCGGAGCATTGGGAAGGCTCCTTGCTATATCTGAGGCTTATCCTGAATTAAAAGCAGACGCTAACTTCAGGGCACTGCAGGATGAGCTTGCCGGTACTGAAAACAGGATAGCTGTGGCCAGGATGGACTATAACAATGCAGTTAAGGCATATAATACGAGGATAAGGCGTTTCCCAACCTCAATCATAGCCGGTATGTTTGGGTTTGAACAGAAGCAATACTTCCAGGCAGAAGAAGGTGCAAGAGAGGTACCACAGGTTGACTTTTCCGGGAGTGGTAAATGATGAAAAATAAACTGCCCCCATTAATATTAACGTGTTTTTTGCTGTTTCCTGTATTTGTCTTTGCCGCGCCACCAATACCCCAAAAGCCTGACACCATAAGCTATGTATATGATTATGCAAATATCATCGGTGACGCAGATGAGGCCGAAATGCGCTCATTGGGTAAGAATATCGACGATGAGAGTGGTGCCCAGATAGTGGTAGTAACAGTAGATGATATGGGAGGCTATCCCATAGAAGACTATGCCTTAGAACTTTTCAGAGAATGGGGTATAGGAGATAAAGAAAAGAATAACGGTGTTTTACTGATTGTAAATAAGAAGAACCTTATGGAGAATACCAGCGGCAGGGTCAGGATAGAGGTTGGCTATGGCTTGGAAGGGGCTATACCTGACTCTGTGGCAGGAAGGATACTGGATGAGTATGTACTGCCGCCATGGGAAAATGGCGATTATTCAGAAGGTATATTGAATGGTTATATGGCAATAGCCAAAAGGGTTGCTGATGAATACGGACTGGATATAGAAGCACTTCGCTCCGTGCCCAGTGTTACGGTTTCTGAAGAGGAAAATGACAGCGATATTGGTGAAATAATATTGATACTGGTATTGATTTTCTTTATCTTCCCGTTTATAGGCGGAAGAGGCCGCAGAGCCATAAGAAGGAGCATCTGGTGGGGCGGATTCGGACCAGGCCCTGGTGGCTTTGGTGGTGGCGGCTTCGGTGGTGGTGGAGGAGGCTTCGGTGGAGGTTCATCCGGCGGCGGTGGAGCCAGCAGATAAAAAGAGCGGTCCGATTTGGACCGCTTTTTCATCGAGCTATCTTATTTTTATATAGAATATATGAATATATTGCGGTTATAAGTGAAACAAGAAGGATACCTGCCACTTCAAAGAGCGCAGCAAATCTACTATCTACTAAAATAATGGGGAATCCCAGGACACCTACAATCACAAAGAGCCATCCACCGAGCCTGTGGGTCTTTCTCCATACCTCATCATCTGATATAGTCCATGGATTCTTTATTCCAACAAAGAAATTAGGTTTTATCTTGGTAAGCACATTGCCAAGAATTATAAATAATAGGGATAAACCTATGCTCATAAAGACAGTTATATTGACATTGTAGCCCATGGCGGCCAGCAGGATGATTACATGTAAGGAGGTCATAAAGGCAAATATGGCTACAATGATGGTCTCATAAGCCCCTTCGAACTTCTTGTAGTTTTCTTTATGGGGGTCTATATGGGGTAGATATATAAACATAGGGTAAAATACTAAAAGCATAATGGGTATCATAAATCCACCTTGAAGCTTGCTTGAGTAGCTGTCTATCTCACCCTGGAAATTCCAGTGTGTGGGTATTTTATCCGGTAGATTGGGATAAAGTACTATGGTAAGTATAAAGCATATGGCAACTAATCCCAGCAATATCCAGTTATTCTTTTTTGTCTTCAATTTTACCATCCTTTCCTGATTGAAAAAAATTTAACATAATGGAAATTATTTCCTCCAGTACTGTAGTATTCAATGAGTAATAGATATTCTGTCCTCTCCTCTCATCCAGTATAAGGTCTGCCTGTTTTAAGATGTTCAGGTGATGAGAGATACTGGGCTTTGTGATATCAAACATCTCTGCTATTTCTCCCGCAGTCATATCCTTATACCGTAACATATCCAGTATTTTTCTCCTGGTGGGATCAGACAAGGCCTTAAAGATTTCATTTACCTTCATTTGACCACCTCTTAGATATTTAGAAAAACATCTAAATATATTATGTGAAACTATATTAAAAAAGTAAATAGGTAATTGTTTGTAAACGTTTTTTAATTATATATAATACTTGATAATTTATTCATAAAGTTTTATGATAATGTATAATAGCAGGGAGGTATGAAGATGGGGGAGAAGATACTTTTGACACCCGGTCCTACGATGTTGCCGGATAGAGTAAGGAGGGCTATGGAAAGCCAGCCTGCGTTTCACCGTTCAGATGAGTTTTATAAGATATTTTCAGGATTTAATGAGAATTTAAAGAGGATATTTAAAACCAACCAGCCTGTTATGACCCTTACATCATCGGGTACAGGAGGATTGGAAGCTCTGGTTTCCAATGTATTTTCACGAGGGGATAAGGCCCTTGGGATCACAGTTGGAGAATTTGGAGATAGGTTTATTGAGATAGCTAAGTCATACGGGGTAGAAGTGGATGAATTGAGGTATGAATGGGGGACGGCGGCCAGGCCTGATGATATTGAGGGAAAGTTGAGAAGTAATAGTTATAAGGCCATACTGATTACACATAATGAGACCTCAACGGGTGTGGTGAATGATATTAAAACCATTGCAGAGATATGCCATAGATATAATGCGCTTATACTAGTCGATGCTGTAAGCTCACTGGGTGGGCTGGAACTGGATATGGATGGCTGGGGGCTGGATGGGGTAGTAACCTGTTCGCAGAAATGCCTTATGGGCCCACCCGGCCTGGCCTTTGTAGCTCTATCTGATAGGGCATGGGAAGCAACAAAAAAGTCTGACCTGCCACACTTTTATTTTGACCTGAATAAGGCCAAAAAAGGAGTTGAAAAAATAAATCCTGATACACCATACACACCCGCTGTAAGCACTATCATGGCTGTTTCCGAAGGATTGAATATGCTGGATGAAAGGTTGGATGTGGTATATAACAGGCAAATGATAATAGGAAATGCAGTAAGAAAGGCCGTTGACACCCTTGGCCTAAGGATTTTTGCCCGGGAAAATTATTCTGACTGCATTACAGGTATTTACCTTCCTGATGGCATCTCATCTAAAGATATAATTGGCTATATGTACAAAGAAGGGGTTGTGATAGCCTCAGGTCAGGGCAGATATAAAGAAAATGTAATAAGGCTGGGTCATATGGGCTACTGTACAAAAAGGATGCTTATCAAATGTTTTGATGCTTTAGAGGATGCTCTTACTGCCTTGGGATTCAAACTGGAGGCTGGTTTATCTATAGAAACTCTGGATAAGGAATTGGGGGAGTTAAATTGAAGGTACTCATTGCAGAAAGAATATCAGATGCGGGATTGGATGAACTGAAAAAAGAAACCGATGTGGAGGTAAGCTTGGGCCTCAAGAGAGAAGAGCTTCTAAAAATAATAAAGGATTTTGATGCACTCATAGTGAGGAGTGAGATTAAGGTAGACAGCGAGCTGATGGAGGCAGCTCCTTGTCTGAAGGTTGTAGGAAGAGCAGGCAATGGCATAGACAACATAGACCTTAAAGAGGCTACCAGGAGAGGTATAATTGTAGTAAACACACCGGACAGCAATGCTATATCTGCGGCAGAACATACCATAGGTCTTATGATAGCCATAGCAAGGAATATTCCTCAGGCAGCCCATGCAGTAAAGTCGCAGGATTTTCATAGAAGCAAATATAAAGGGGTAGAGCTTTACGGGAAGACCCTGGGTATAATAGGACTGGGAAGGATTGGCTCTCTTGTTGCTAAAAGGATGAAGGCCTTTGAGATGGATGTTATTGCCTATGACCCGTATATTTCCTCGGAAATATTTGATGAGATTGGTGTTAAAAAAGCAGAAACCCTGGAAGACCTTTTAAGGAACTCTGATATTATAACCATCCACACCCCAAAAACCCGGGAAACAACCGACATGATAGGAGAAAGAGAGCTTGCCATTACCAAAAAGGGTGTAAGAATAGTAAACTGTGCAAGGGGCGGACTTATAAATGAAAAGGCATTATGTGAATATCTGAAGTCGGGTCATGTGGCAGCAGCTGCCATAGATGTCCTTGAAAAGGAGCCATCCTATGAGGGGGATAATACAGGATTTTACAACCCGCTTATAGAATTGCCCAATGTCATCGTAACACCTCATCTGGGGGCGTCAACCGTAGAGGCACAGAATAATGTAGGTATAACAGTGGCGAGGGAGGTCCTTTCTGCACTAAAGGGGCAGTTTACGCCCAACGCCTGCAACATTCCATCTATTGATAGGGATATGTTGAATCTTATAAGACCATATATGAAGCTGGCTGAGATAATTGGCAATTTTTATTACCAGATAGAGAGTACACCGGTAAAGACAATAGAGGTACTCTTCAGCAAGGGGCTTTTAAATACAGAAATATTAACCAATGCCATTCTCATGGGTTTGCTTTACCCTATTATAGAGGAGAGGGTAAACTTTGTAAACTCCAGATATCTATGCGAGGAGAGGGGTATTGAGATCATAGAAGGCATATTAAACGACGGTGACGATTACAGTAATCTGATAGATCTGAAGATAGTGAATGAAAAAGGGCAGGAGATGAAATTTAAAGGGACAGTTTATGGAAGAGATGAAATGAGGGTAGTGGAATATCTGGGATATGAGGTCAACTTTGAACCTGCCCAATATATGCTGTTTATAAGAAATGAGGATAAGCCGGGGGTTATAGGACACATAGGGAATATACTGGGTGAGTATGGGATAAACATTGCTACCATGCATGTCACCAGGAGAAAAGAAGAGGGCCTGGCCTTGATGATACTCAGTGTGGATTCGCCAATACCTGATGAGGCTATCTACCGGCTTTTGAATGTGGACGGCATAATAACGGCTAAGGCTATAACCTTGAATGTATAAATAAATTTTATTGCATCCATTCGGCATCCTGCCTCAGCGTCGGCTCATCTGGCGCCCATGCCAGATGCCCTTGCTACATTTGCCTCTCATTAAGAGTATTATGGACTCACTTTAAGGTTGCATGTCATGCTCCATTAGTTCTTACATAGAATCAACACTCTTTAATGCAGCTTTCAGCTTCATCAAACATATATCCTACGAATTGAGGATCATGGGCATCAGAACTCAATACCAGATTTACCCCCTCCCCTTTCAGTATCTTTAATATTTCAGGTGACGGGTATATCTCCTTAACAGGCTTTCGGAGTCCAGCGGTACTGACCTCTACGGATATACCTGCCCTTTTTATTTCCTTTGCCAGACTGGTATAGATATCAGCGAGATCAGTCTTGGGTCTAAAGCCAAAAATCTTAACCAGATCGATGTGGCCTATTACATCAGCAATCCCGCTTTTTATAAGCTTGAACATTGTACTATAATATTCATCATACACATCATCTATATTTTTTTTATCCCAGTATTTTGCATCTAAGTCTATGCCGAAGTCGCCCAGCCAGTGGATAGAACCTATTACATAGTCAAAGTGGTAATCGGTTAAGAAATCTTTGATTTCTTTTTCCCTTTCAGGTATGTAGTCCATTTCAGTACCAAGTTTTACGGGCAGTCCCAACCTTTTTGCCTCTTCAATGAGATCAATGTATTCATCTATATCCTCGATCTGCCTCTGGACTATCCATTCACCTCTGAAACCATCAGTAAAAATTAAATCTCTGGTTTGCTTAAAACGATAGGCATGCTCTGTAATGCCTATACCGTCAAGCCTCCTATTCTTTGCGACCTCGATGAACTCATTTAGCCATTCTATTGTGTATGGGCCGTTTTCGATGTGAACATGGTTGTCCCACATTATAAATCACCTCATTTTCTTTTATCGGTAGTTTATGTTATTATCTATTATGATACCATAAGAAAGGACGGGAGAGAATGAAGTCGAAGGTATATTTTGCTAACTTAAGGTCTACATCCAGGGCCACCAGCCTGGTAAATAAAGTGGGTATGCTCTTTGAGGTGGCTGGTTTTAAAAATATAATAACCCCCAATGAACCAGTGGCTATAAAGATGCATTTTGGTGAAAAAGGGAATACCGCATTTTTAAATCCTATATATGTCAGGGAGGTTGTAAACAGGATAAAGAAGTACAAAGGCAAGCCTTTCCTTACTGATGCCAATACCCTGTATAAGGGCAGCAGGAGCAACAGCGTAGACCATATCAATACAGCCATAGAAAATGGATTTGCCTATGCTGTGGTAAATGCCCCTATAATCATATCCGATGGGATATTCAGCCAGAACTTCGTAGAGGTGGAGATTAATAAAAAACACTTTAATAAGGTAAAGATAGCCTCAGATATTTTTCATTCTCAGTCAATGATGGTCTTAGCACATTTTAAAGGACATGATACAGCAGGTTTTGGTGGCGCACTAAAGAGCCTCGGCATGGGGTGTGCATCTGCTGCGGGAAAACAGCAGCAGCACTCCACAGCCAAACCGCACTCAGTAAGTGAATGTAGGACCTGCCGTGTCTGTGCTCAGTGGTGTCCCACCGAGGCAATAACAGTATTAGAGGATAGGGTATCCATTGACCAGGAAAAGTGTAACGGATGCGGTGAGTGCATACCGCTGTGTCCGGACAGGGCTATAGAGCCGGAGTGGGGTACCAAAATGGATGAGTTTGTAGAGAGAATGGTGGAATACGCCTGTGGTGCAGTAAAGGGAAAGGAAGGCAAGCTTGGATTTATTAACTTTGTAATGGATGTATCACCACTCTGTGACTGTACCCCATGGAGCGATGCACCCATAGTGCCGGATATAGGTATTTTAGCTTCGACTGACCCTGTAGCCATAGATCAGGCCAGCTTAGACCTGGTAAATAAGGCCCAGGCTATGGCTGGCTCTGTTCTGGATGGCCACTACCATGAAGGACAGGATAAGTTTGAAGCAGCCAACCCTGATACTAAGGGATACCTGCAGTTATCCTATGCAGAGGAGTTAGGTATTGGTACAAGAGATTATGAACTTGTAGAGGTAATATAAAAGGGGCGAAAGCCCCTTTACCATTTCCTGAATACATTGTTTAAGGCAAATTCTAAAGTTGAAAATACTGCCACTATTGCCCAGCCATCAAAGTTTAAAGGCACAGTCTTGAATATAGAGCCTAAGGGTGGTATATATAGTACCAGAAGAAGCAATACAAATGACGATAGACATGCCAATATAAGGTACATGTTTTTAAAAATGCCTACCTCAAAAATAGTATGTATCTCGGATCTGCATTCTAAGGCATTCAAAAGCTCAGCGAGGATAAGCGTGGCAAAAGAGACGGTCCTTGAGAGCTCCACATTGCCATTAGACAGATACTGAGTTAGGGAAAATGCAGTAAGGCTGCTTGCTCCGATAATGAGACCGGAGAACAGTATATGAGGACCAAGTCCCCTGGAGAAAATACCCTCATTTGTGGATCTTGGAGGTCTTTCCATTATATCAGGATCAGGTGGATCCACACCCAGCGCCAGGGCGGGCAGGCCATCAGTGACTAAGTTTACCCATAGAATCTGCAGAGGTATAAGAGGCAAGGTCATGTTTATGGCCGTCGCTATGAACATCATGAGCATTTCACCTAAGTTGCAGGAGAGAAGGTATCTTATGAACTTTCTTATGTTATCATAGATAATCCTTCCCTCTCTTACAGCTTTGACTATCGAACTAAAATTATCATCTAAGAGGATCATACTTGCAGCCTCTTTGGCAACCTCAGTCCCTGATTTACCCATGGCTATACCTATATCGGCCTCTTTTAGGGCTGGGGCGTCGTTTACTCCATCACCAGTCATGGCTACAACATATCCGTTTTTTTTCATTGCCCTTACTATCCTTAGTTTGTGGCCAGGGTTTACCCTGGCAAAGACCCTGATATTTTTAACCCTTTTCTCTAGTTCTGTATCGCTCATGTTATCAAGTTCTTCTCCTGTGATAGCTTCATCCTTGCTGGTGCATATCCCTATCTCTTTGGCTATGGCAATGGCCGTTACCTTATGGTCACCTGTTATCATCATAGGTATTATACCGGCACGCTTGCAGGTGAGGACTGATTCCATGACACCTGTTCGTGGTGGGTCTATCATGGCCATGAGACCTAAGAAGGTGAGGCCGGTCTCGATTTCTTGGGGTTTCAATTCCTTGGGGATGAAGCTGACTTTTTTATAGGCCAGGCCAAGCACCCTCATGGCGTTTTCTGCCAGATCGTTGTTTACGCCGGTGATTATTCTCTTATTGGCCAGGCTGAGTGGGACTATCCTATCTTCCGCCTGATAACTGGAGCACAGATTGATTAGCCTATCCGGAGCACCTTTTACAAACACAAAAAACTCATCATTGTTTGACTTGAAGATGGTACTCATCAGTTTCCTGTCAGAATCAAAGGGAATCTCTCCGACAGGCTTAAAATGTGCGAGCAGATTTTCACGGGTATACCCAGCTTTGTGGGCAGCTACCAGCAACGCCGTTTCAGTAGGATCTCCCAGAGCCTCTATATCATTTCTTTTTGTCATACGCAGCTCGGACTTATTGCACAGGACAGCGGTCTTTAATAGCAAATCCATGGTTGGTAGGCTTTGAACTTTTATCTTCTTATTGCTTATTGAAAAGTTACCTCCCAGATCAAGGCCTATACCAGACACATCAACAGTTTTATTATCTACAAAAACTTTTTTAACCGTCATCATGTTTTCTGTGAGTGTACCTGTCTTATCGGAGCATATGACATTGGTACAGCCCAATGTCTCTACGGCAGGCAGCCTTCTGACCAATGCGTTCCTCTTCAACATGTTCTGTACACCTATGGCTAAGGATACCGTAACCACAGCTGGAAGCCCTTCGGGAATGGCTGCCACGGCTAAGCTTATGCCGGCAAAGAACATGTTGTAGACTGACTGCCCATATAATATACCCATTATCACCATAAGGAGGCATATGCCAAGGCTTATACCGACCAGCTCTTTACCTATCCGGCCCAACCTCTTCTGAAGTGGAGTAGGATCGTCCTTTATATCCTGCAGCATATAGGCTATTTTCCCCATCTCTGTGCTCATACCTGTGGCAACCACATATGCCCTTCCGTTTCCATTTACAACCGGACAACCCATATATACCATATTTTCTTTTTTTAAATTGATAAATTTTCCACCTGACATCTCGGCCCTGTGCTTTTGCACCGGCAGCGATTCGCCGGTAAGCAGCGACTCATTTACCATTACATTATTTGCATCTATTAATGCAGCATCGGCAGGTACAACATCCCCTGCCTCTAAGTATATGATATCCTGCGGTACCACCATATTTGCCGGGATCTCAGTTAAAGCGCCGTCCCTCAGTACGCAGGCCATGGGAGCGGACATTTCCTTTAGAGCTTCTAAGGACCTTTCTGTTCTATACTCCTGCATAAACCCCAATATGGCGTTTAATATTACTATGATTAATATAGCAGAGGCATCAACGACCTCGCCTAAGAAAAATGAAATTACAGTGGCCACTATGAGCACCAGCACTATAAAATCGGTAAACTGACTCAATAAAATTGTCAGTGCGGTCACTTTCTTTTTCTTTACAAGCTCATTCATGCCAAACTGCTTTATCCTTGCCTCCGCCTCCATCCCAGTAAGGCCATCAGTATTTATCTTTCCATGAAAGAGGAATATATTATCCTTTTCTATATCCCTTTTATTTGTTTTCAGCATAGCAGTCCCCCTCTCACAATATGTATATTAGACCCTCTGGGAGTAAATACTATATATTTTTTGTATTTATTAGCAGGATTTAGCAGAAATAAGTCGAATAAAAAATTAGTTAAAAATATTTATTATATGGACATGCCATGACATGGTCTGGTGCTATAATGAAAATAGCGAAAGGGGATGAGTAAGATAAGGGTAGAAATAAACCTTACCAGTGATAATGAGTTGGTGTTGCCTTTAAACTACAATCATATTCTGCAGGCCTTTATATACAATAATATAACTGACAAGGCATATGCGAAATTTCTACACGATAGGGGCTATGAAGCCGATAGAAAGTTTTTTAAGCTCTTTACCTTTGGGAGATTGGAAGGGAGGTTTAAGCTTTTCCCGGGTAAAATAATGATAGCCCCACCGCTCAAGCTTATTGTGTCCTCTGCTGTGGATGACTTCATCAATGATTTCTGTGAGACACTCCTTAAAAGGGATGAGCAAAGACTTTTAGATCAGAGGGTGAGTGTCGAATCCATTAACGTTTTCAACAAAAGGATTGCCGATAATGAGCTTACGATAAAAATGCTCTCTCCTCTTGTAATGTACAGCACTATTGATTTTAATAATAGAAAAATTACATACTATTATTCACCATGGGATAAGGAGATATCCGTCTTACTAAGAGAAAATCTTGCAAAAAAATATATTGCCATAAATGGATCTCCACCAAAGGATAAGGAGTTTGGCATCAGCACAATTGGACCCAAGGACAGCAAGTATCAAAAGATAATAAATTATGAAGGGACGGTGGTAAAGGGCTGGATGGGAATTTATAAAATAAAAGGGGACCCAGAGCTGCTTAAAGTGGCATACGACTGCGGTCTTGGCAGTAAAAGTTCTATGGGTTTTGGATGCTATGAAATATTGGAGGGTGGTGAGAAGGGTGCTTGAGGCGATAAAGAATTTGGGCGGCCTGGCTATGGAAGAAAACCCCGATGACTTTTTAAGTTCTCTGACCTTAGATATACCAAAAGAGAGAGGTGGTAAAAAGCAGCATCTTGTAATGATATATTTTGATACCAAAAAAGAGTCTGTTTCAGTAGATCTAAAAGAAATAGATGACAGGACAGCATCTGATTATCTCTGGATAGGCAATGCAGACGGTGCTATGAGTCCGCAGTGGTATTTTACAACCACCAATGTTGATTATCTGTTGTCCCAGACTATACCCAACTATATTGACCTTCTTGAAGACGGTAACAGCAAAGAGAGGTTTGCTGACATCTTAAGTAAATTTTACATGGATCTGGGAGAACAAAAGGGCAGTCAAAAAAGATACAGGTACGTATTCAATGTGGAGAAGTTCGGCTTAGTCGGGGATGGTTGGATTGAAGCTACATACCAGTCTCTTGACAATGATGCCAAAAAGATGGTACAGGAAGTAAAAAAGGTGTTTTTAGAATGGGTGAAAAAACAAATTCATCTTACAGATAAGGAGATATCCCTGTATACACTCATAGTTGATGGTAATCCGTTGGTCTCTGTTCCTGTATATAAAAACCTGGTGGCTAAGAAAAAGGTTGACGAAATATTTGAGGAAGCCGACGAGGGTATATGCTCCATATGCGGTGAGGAAAGGCCAGTAACAGATGATACAACGAAATTTACACTCAAATATTATATGACAGACAAAATTGGTTTTTCCTCAGGTATTTCCGGCGATTTTATTAGAAACTTCCCCATATGCAAAGACTGTTATACAAAAATGCTGGTTGGAGAAGCTTACATGAAGAACAACATGGGCTCACGCATTGGCGGATTAAACCTGTATATTGTCCCGGATATCCTTTTTAAACCCGACACGGGACTTTTCAATATGGACAGATGGGCCGGTTATATAAAAAACAGCTTTAATTCAGTTGTATCTAAAGAAGGACTGGAGAAGTTCGAAAATGAGCTCAAGGAATATATGGACTTTGAGAATTCAAAAAATAACTATATCTTAAACCTGCTCTTTTATGAGAAAAACCAGGCTGAGTTTAAAATATTAAAGCTCATCAAGGACGTGCCTCCATCGAGGCTTGATATTATTAAAAATAGTTTTAGAGAAGCTAAGGCCGGTATGGATGGCATACTGGGAGAAAGCCCAGCATGGAATATAGACCTGGGCAAGATATATTACCTCATCCCATTAAAGAGTACACAAAAGTCAATAGAGTACAAGAAACTGCTGGATTTCTACGACGAGATATTCTCTGGTAAAAGGGTATCCTACAACTTTATGATAGATCAGGCCGTGGAATTATGCCAGGTCTACTATTTCAATGAATTTGGCCAGTATAATGTAAAGATTGGCAGTAACACAGAATGGGACATGGCACTTTCATATGTAATGCTCCAGGAAAATATACTGATGAAAGCCCTTAAAATACTGGGGATACTGGATAAAGGAGGTAAAGAAATGGACTATGCTTCATTAAGCGTAGAAAAAGATTACACGGAATATTTAAAGGAAATGAGGTATGATGAATCTAAAGCAGCTCTCTTCCTATTCGGCAGCCTGATAGCAGATATTGCCACAGCACAATGGAAGGATGGCAAGGATAATAAACCTATTCTAAACAAACTGAACTATCAGGGCATGAGCTGGAGTAAAATACAGAGGCTCACAGGTGAGGTAGTAGAGAAGCTCAGACAGTATAAAGTACTCAACAAGTATAATGAGTTAAAGCTTTCAGAATGCATGAGGCTTTTTGACTTGAGCCGAGCCATGAACAATGGCAGGTGGCCGTTAAATGATAGGGAAAATATATATTATATACTCTCCGGCTACGGTTTTACAACGGCCAGAATGGTGAAATATGGAAGAAAAGATGAAAATAGTAAAAAGGAGGAAGATGAAAATGAATAACAGTGAACTATTATTTATCTATGACGCAAAGATGTGCAATCCCAATGGTGACCCCGATGAGGAAAACAGGCCAAGAATGGACTATGACAGGCAGAGGAACTTGGTTAGCGATGTGAGGCTAAAAAGGTATATAAGGGACTACCTTATGGAAAATGGCTATGATATATACGTGGCACGGGTGGACGACAGGGCTGTTACTGCTGGGGATAGGCTAAAGGAGTTACTTGGGCATGAGGCTACCAGCGATGATATAGGTGAAATACTATCACGGCTGATTGATATAAGGCTCTTTGGGGCAACTATGCCAATAAAAGGTGAAAAGAGGGGAGCAGGTACATCCTTGTCACTTACCGGGCCAGTGCAGTTTAACTGGGGTCATTCTCTAAACAAGGTTGATCTTGTAGAGAGTAACGGAATAACCTCTCACTTTGGGTCTGCTGCTGAAAACAAGCAAGGGGCAATGGGCAAGGACTATAGGGTTTACTACTCTCTCATAGCATTTCATGGCATCATCAGCGGTAAAAGGGCATCAGAGACAAATCTTTCTGAGGAGGATGTAGAGATTCTGGATAAGGCGCTTATAAAATCCATACCGTTGCAGGCCACCAGAAGCAAGATTGGACAGTATCCAAGGCTGTATATGAGATTGGAGTATGCATCGGATGAAGACTTTATAGGGGATTTGAGAAGCTATGTGAGTCTTGATAGGGCTGAGGCGCTGAGAGAACCCACTGACTTTGCTGTGGATTTAAGCAGGCTCAATGAGGTTTTGACAAGCAGCAACAGCAAGATTTCCAGGATACACCTGTGGTATGACCCGGAGATGAGGTTTATGGCAGATGGCAAGCAAGCACCTGTAGAGGATCTATTAGGGGAGGAACTGAAGAGTAAGATAGATATCCTGAAATATTAAAGAGGGATTAAATATGGAGATAAATAAACTTTTAATTTTTGACATATATGGGAAGATGGCACACTTTAGAAAATATTATACAAATTCCTCCTCCCTCTCTTACATGTTTCCACCGAGGACGGTTATTACCGGGTTAATAGCTGCTGTACTTGGCATAGAAAGGGATACCTACTATGAGGAGTTTTCTGCTGATAAATGCCATGTAGCAGTATCTGTAAGGACCCCCTTAAGGAAGATAATGCAGACTGTAAACTACCTGCAGACTAAAGACATGAATGGGCTTAATGGCAGTAAGGGTCATACCCAGATACCTCTTGAGATAATACTTCCCGAAGAGGATATGATAGTGTATCGGGTATACTTTGCCCATGAGGACGAAGCCATCATGGAGGAGTTGAGCAGGCACCTTAAAAGCGGCAGGGTATATTACCCTATATACCTTGGTATATCAGAATTCTTGGCTGCATCCAAATATATACAGCAAATAGACAAAAACGAAATAGACATGCTTCGATCTGGTCAGCAATATCAGGTAAGCACAGTGTGCAACTGCAGCATAATAAAGGACAGAGGGCTTATCTTTTCTGACAGCCATGGTATGACCCTGCAGTATATAAAGGAGAAGATGCCGCTGGAGTTCGACAAAGACAGGAGGATAAAATCCACTGCCAGCTTTATCTATGAGAAGAACTCAAAGTCAATCACCGGCATATTTGATGTACCTGCATACAGGATAAATTATGATGGCCTTGAGGAGAACATCGTATTTATGGAGGGAGACCAATGAATTTTTTCTCACATGTGGAAAGAGGTGAACATGGGGACATAATAAGCAAAAGAGAACTAAAGGAACATCTGACTGATGTTGCCAACTCAATGTGTGAAAAAATACTTAATTCACCTGTAAAAGAGAAAGAAAAGCTATCACATATAGGCCATATGGTAGGATTATGCCATGACTTTGGCAAGTTCACCACCTATTTTCAGGATTACCTTTTAAATAATGCAAAATCAGGGCAGAAAAAGAACCATGGGTTCATCTCTGCCCTTTTTTCCTCATATCAGGTGAAGCGGCTTTTTAAAGGAGATGAATACCTCCCTCTCTTTGTGTACTTTATGGTGCTGCATCATCATGGAGACCTCAAAAACCTGGATATGGATTTGCCCCGTGCTGATGACGCAAAAGACAGGATAGATATTGTTAAGATGCAGATAGAGGATATATCTAAGCATTTAGATGATATAAAGTCCATATACAGTGAAATGGATAAATCCATAGAAATAGATTGTTTTATAAAAGATTGGGAGGAATTCTATAAAGGTTTAAACAGGATAAAATTTAAATATTTAAACAGCAGAGATATAAAGGATGAAATACGTGTAAGAAATTCCATAAACATGCTCTTTGTCTACTCCACATTGATTGACTCGGACAAGAAGGACGCAGGGAGGGTTAAGCCCGTCTCAAGGATGTCTATACCCGGCTCAATTGTGGATGGCTACAGGCAGGTCAAATTTTCAGATAAGAGTAATGACCCCATGACTGCAATGAGAAATGAGATATATAACTCTGTCATCAACAATATTAAAGACCTGGATTTGAGCAAACACATTTTAACCATAACCGCCCCCACAGGATCTGGTAAGACTATAGCAGGGTTTTCTGCAGCTGTTAAACTAAGGGAAAGGTTATCAAGGGACGGATATCTGTCCAGGATTATCTATGCCCTGCCTTTTACCAGTATCATTGATCAGAACTATAAAATAATACATGAGATCTTAAAAAGCGGTATAGCTGATTATGAGGACAATGAGAGTCTTTATCTGGTCAAGCATCACCACCTTGCAGATGTGAAATATATGGAAGATAAAGACGAAAGACCTGTGGATGAGGCACTTGCCCTGATCGAGGCATGGGAATCAGAGGTGGTGGTGACAACCTTCATACAATTTTTTTACACCCTTATAGGGTATAGAAATAGAATGCTAAAAAAGTACCACAACATTGCAGGTTCCATTGTCATCCTGGACGAGGTTCAAAACATACCTATGGAATACTGGGATGATATAGGGAAAATTTTAAAGTATGCTTCCGAATTGCTGGATATATATATTATACTTATGACAGCCACCAGACCTTTATTATTTGTTGGAGGAGAATATGAGGAACTGGTTGATGAGCCTGATAAATACTTTAAGGATGAGAGTTTAAATAGGGTATGCCTATATCCGCGGATTGAAGAAATGGATCTCGATTTATTTACAGATGATGTGGTTAAAAATTATGACCCGGATAAGTCATATTTGATTGTGATGAATACTGTAGGGAGCTCTCTTGAGGTATTTGAAAAGCTTAAGGAAAAGATTGCACTTGAGAAAGGTGAAAATCTGCCGAAGTTTATATATCTATCAGCCAACATAGTACCATATCAGCGGAGAAAGAGGATTGAAGAAATAAAAGACAAACTCAAGACTGGCAAGAGGTTATTTATCGTCTCCACACAGGTGGTAGAGGCTGGAGTTGATATTGACCTGGATGTGGTTATAAGGGATATAGGACCCTTTGACTCCATCATGCAGGTCGCAGGACGATGCAACCGTGAAAATAAAGGCAGTAAGGGCGAGGTATACGTTTATAATTTGATAAGAGAGAGCGGCAGGCATTATTATGAAAGGGTATATAAAAAAGTACACTGCCTGACAAGTAAAGAGATATTGGAAAATAAAGACAGCATTGATGAAAAGCACTTTATTGACATTATAAATGACTACTTTGTAAAGGCTACGGAGAGGAGTGCCAGCACCAATGATGCACTAGTAAAGGCAATGGGAGAAATGAAGTTTGATGATCGAGAAAGGGGAAGTGATGACATCGAATATATTTCAGATTTTAAGCTAATAGATGAGCTTCCGAATTATGCAGATGTCTTCATTGAGACCAATGACGATGTGGAAATAACCATTGATGGCATGACAAAAACCGTGAAACCCTCAGATATCTGGGAATATTATAAAAGAAATGTTGTCAATATGAAAGATATAAAGATGAAAAGGGAGAACAATTTAAAGATAAAGAAGTACTTCAGGGAATTTGTCATATCCATTAATGCCGGATTTTTACCCGAAGGATTTGAAGAGTGGCCAGGCCTTTATAGAATACCGAATCACGCACTGGATGAATATTACGATGAAATTGTAGGTTTTAAGAGGGTAAGGGACGAAAGCATCTTTGCCTGAAGGAGGTATACCTATGGATGAGGAAGCCAGGGTAAATGGAACCCTCATATGGTATTACAATGTATGCAAAAGAGAGGCTTGGCTTATGAGCCATAGTATAACACCTGACGAGAGCGACAGCAATGTGGAAATTGGGCGGTTTATCCATGAGAAAAGTTATAAGAGGGAAATGAAAGAAGTCTCTACAGGCAATATGAAAATTGATATATTCCGCAAGGAGCACGGACAAATTGTAATTGGAGAACTAAAGAAAAGTTCGAAATTTAAGAATATAGCTATATGGCAACTAAAGTATTACATGTATGAACTGGAAAAAGAAGGTGTGAAGGCTACGGGTGAACTTTTATTTCCAGAAGAAAAAAGAAAGGAATCGGTATCTCTCACTGATGAGGACAGAATAAACCTAAACAACCAGATTAGAGAAATAATAAAGCTCATATATCAAAGCGAACCACCAGAGCCTATTAAAATTGCTTTCTGCAAAAACTGTGCCTATGCAGAATTCTGTTGGGCTTGAAAGAGGTGCTGCGATTGAAACGAAGTTTTTATATAATGAGTGATGGGGAAATAAAAAGAAAGGACAACACGTTTGTTTTTGAAAACGATTCAGGGAAAAAGTATATACCTATAGAAGAACTCAATGATATCTATGCATTTGGCGAACTGACACTTAACAAGAGATTTTTGGAATATGCCAGCCAAAAAGAAGTACCTATTCATTTCTTTAATTACTATGGTTATTATATAGGCAGTTTTTATCCTAGGGAACACTTGAATTCAGGGTATATGATTTTAAAACAGGCCGAACATTATTTAGATAGTACTAAGAGGTTGTTTTTGGCCAGGCAGTTTGTAGTAGGCTCTACCCAGAATATACTGCATGTATTGAAATATTATATAAATCGTGACAAGGAGATGCTCAATGATACTTATTATGCCATTAATGAATTGATAGGAAGACTTGAAGAATGCGCTGATGTAAGTCAGCTCATGGCCATAGAGGGAAATATACGCGACCTTTATTATAAAGCATTCGACTTAATATTGGAAAACCCTGATTTTTTATTTGAAAAGAGGACAAGGAGACCCCCGCAAAACTATATCAATACCATGATTAGTTTTGGCAATTCCATTATTTACACCATTATATTAAGCGAAATATATAAAACACACCTTGACCCTCGTATTGGTTATCTTCACTCTACAAACTTCAGGCGATTTACCTTAAATCTTGATGTATCTGAAATTTTCAAACCCATAATTGTAGACAGGATGATACTCACGCTCATAGGTAAAAAAATGATTACAAAAAGTGATTTTGATAAAGACGCAAATGGGATTATAATGAAAGACAAGGGGAAACAATTAATACTTCAAGAAATTGACAAAAGAATGGGTGTGACTATAAGGCACAGAGAACTTGGAAGAGAAGTATCCTACCGGACAATAGTCAGGATGGAACTATATAAGCTGGAAAAACACCTTATGGGAGAAAAAGAATTTAAACCGTTTCAAGCAAAATGGTAATTCAAGATAGGTTAAAACCAGGTTCTGGATTATAATATTTGTCTAAATCCATTATTTCAAAATGGTGATTTTAGGAGCACAACGATGTTTGTGATTTTAGTCTATGATGTCAATGAAAAAAGAGTTGCCAAAGCCTTAAAGACATGCAGAAAATATCTTTATTGGGTCCAGAACTCGGTTTTTGAAGGGGAACTATCTGAGGCAAACTACAAAAAACTCAAATTCGAATTGGAAAAGATAATCAATAAAGAGGAAGACTCTGTAATATTTTATACATTCAGGAGCATGAGATATTCTGAAAGAGAATCAATGGGTCTTAAAAAGGGTGGGGATGTTAATTTCTTATAAAAGTCGTCGATGTGCAGTGCTGTAAAAATACCTGGACATCGACGACCCTACGCTATAGTCTCTTTTCTTTCTATTTCAACTATTCATGGCATTAAATAATATAACGACATGTGCTTTAAAGTAAAATGTGCTATAATAAAAATATCAAGTTTTATGCGTATTTTGATTGGTTT
Source organism: Thermoanaerobacteraceae bacterium (assembly GCA_030016635.1). GTDB lineage: Bacteria > Bacillota > Thermoanaerobacteria > Thermoanaerobacterales > UBA4877 > JASEJQ01. The sequence continues at coordinate 22,634 of JASEJQ010000025.1, forward strand.
TTAGCCTACCTCCAAGGAATTGAAACGAGGAGGTTTGAAAATGGCAACAAGTGGAGTTGATTTGTTTTTAGCCTACCTCCAAGGAATTGAAACACTTCCAAGTTGAGTACCTACTATGGGCAACCTGCGTTTTTAGCCTACCTCCAAGGAATTGAAACTGTTTAAATCGGCAAGAGCAGAGCTAACAGTGGCAGCGTTTTTAGCCTACCTCCAAGGAATTGAAACTCTGTTGGAGATGAAACTGCTGGTGGGTATTTGGTAGTTTTTAGCCTACCTCCAAGGAATTGAAACCCTTTATAAGGGATGACGGCACAAGTAATAAACCTAGTTTTTAGCCTACCTCCAAGGAATTGAAACACACGACAAGCAAAGATTCAGAAGGTTGGGAAGAGAAGTTTTTAGCCTACCTCCAAGGAATTGAAACCCGGCATCTTCAAGTGAGAGGCGGCTATCTTCCCAGTTTTTAGCCTACCTCCAAGGAATTGAAACGCATCACCTGTAACTAAAACCTCCACAAATACTATGAGTTTTTAGCCTACCTCCAAGGAATTGAAACTTCAGAGTATCGTAAATATGGATATAAAAAAATACAGTTTTTAGCCTACCTCCAAGGAATTGAAACTCGATACATCCGTGCCGGCAATCCGGGAGAGGTCCAGTTTTTAGCCTACCTCCAAGGAATTGAAACACTGCATAACTCTCTGGAGGTTGGCCTGCTCCACGCGTTTTTAGCCTACCTCCAAGGAATTGAAACTTCCTTGGAATAGGTCGCTGGTGAGTGCCCCAATTGGTTTTTAGCCTACCTCCAAGGAATTGAAACCATCCTGAATAAGTGCGGCCCAGTCATCTTTTTCTTGGTTTTTAGCCTACCTCCAAGGAATTGAAACCTACTATGGCTGGGGCTATGGCAGGGGGCGCAACCGTTTTTAGCCTACCTCCAAGGAATTGAAACCCGCCAACCAACCACGCTTCGAGCCTGGCAAGTTCGTTTTTAGCCTACCTCCAAGGAATTGAAACGCGAAGGGGTTTCAAAAGAAACAGAAGAAGTTGTAGGTTTTTAGCCTACCTCCAAGGAATTGAAACCAGAAAACCGGTCAAAAAATGAGCAGCGCCGGCCAAGTTTTTAGCCTACCTCCAAGGAATTGAAACTCGGGCACCTGGTTCACCTCCCTCGAACCGCTTTTTCGTTTTTAGCCTACCTCCAAGGAATTGAAACTAAGCAGACTTCCACCCATCCGCCACACCATTCGTCCGTTTTTAGCCTACCTCCAAGGAATTGAAACTTTCCCAAGCTTCTTTTGGCAAAAGGCCCAAGGGGCCGTTTTTAGCCTACCTCCAAGGAATTGAAACTGTGATTGGACTTGTCCACTGTCCTGTAGCGATTAAGTTTTTAGCCTACCTCCAAGGAATTGAAACCAATCGTAGAGTATTTGCTCAAGGACGGGAAAATCTGTTTTTAGCCTACCTCCAAGGAATTGAAACACATCCACAAAGGTAGAAATAACTGCGCCTGCTGAATGTTTTTAGCCTACCTCCAAGGAATTGAAACCTCTACCGGTGGCTGTTCTTGTTCTTGTGCCTGCGTTTGTTTTTAGCCTACCTCCAAGGAATTGAAACAGTGGCCAGGCCGTCTATCTCTGCAGTGGTCCTAAGTTTTTAGCCTACCTCCAAGGAATTGAAACCTGATGAAATAAATTCGGGAAAAATTCGTACTGCGCTGTTTTTAGCCTACCTCCAAGGAATTGAAACCTGGTATTTGCGGATTCCACCAAAACTCCACCGTCCGTTTTTAGCCTACCTCCAAGGAATTGAAACAAAGCCTGGGTTAATGCTTCACTGATTTTATTCGGTTTTTAGCCTACCTCCAAGGAATTGAAACCCTACAAATCCGACGGCACGCAGGTTGCCGCCAACCAGTTTTTAGCCTACCTCCAAGGAATTGAAACCTGCCTCTGTATACCAAATGAATTTAAAAAGGCCGCTGTTTTTAGCCTACCTCCAAGGAATTGAAACGCTACCGCATCAGCTCCGGGGTTGGTGTTTGCGGTCCGTTTTTAGCCTACCTCCAAGGAATTGAAACTTTGGCATTGTACCGGTCCTTTTAAGCCCGCCTTGAGTTTTTAGCCTACCTCCAAGGAATTGAAACTTGGCTGTATATAAATGACCAACACTACCAGCTGTAGTTTTTAGCCTACCTCCAAGGAATTGAAACGCATGCTGCCCTTGAACAGGTCCATGCCGACCGTTCCGTTTTTAGCCTACCTCCAAGGAATTGAAACGAGAATGACACGGACAAATATCGTTATCAATCAGCGGTTTTTAGCCTACCTCCAAGGAATTGAAACTCTAATATCCTGCTTATCTGCGCAACCCTTATGCTTAAGTTTTTAGCCTACCTCCAAGGAATTGAAACCGAGATTGTTAACCGGCACAATGAGAAACTCATTAATGTTTTTAGCCTACCTCCAAGGAATTGAAACTTTGAATTGTTCCATAGATTGTAACGTTATAGGTGTGTTTTTAGCCTACCTCCAAGGAATTGAAACCCGCTAAAAATTCCTCAGGCCATACAGGACATACGCGTTTTTAGCCTACCTCCAAGGAATTGAAACTGAACCAAGAACAATACATTTCTTCATATAGGTGTAAGTTTTTAGCCTACCTCCAAGGAATTGAAACGAATTAGTGGCAATTGATAGTAATATTCCAGCTTTTGTTTTTAGCCTACCTCCAAGGAATTGAAACCTAATTCTTTCGCTATGCTTTGCAATTTGTACTTCCGTTTTTAGCCTACCTCCAAGGAATTGAAACCACAATAAAACCAATCCTAGCAAAAAACGGGTTAGGTTTTTAGCCTACCTCCAAGGAATTGAAACAATGAAGAACCCACATTAAGAATGCCTGATTTATAGTTTTTAGCCTACCTCCAAGGAATTGAAACAACACACAGAATACTGCTAACGCTGAGCAGAATACGTTTTTAGCCTACCTCCAAGGAATTGAAACCAGGCAACTTGTCAAATATAACTGCTATGCCAAAAGTTTTTAGCCTACCTCCAAGGAATTGAAACCCATGATAACGGCAAGGTATTCCTAAAAAACACATAGGTTTTTAGCCTACCTCCAAGGAATTGAAACTAGGCAGAACATTTATGAATTTAGGCTCGACATTATCGTTTTTAGCCTACCTCCAAGGAATTGAAACCACAATTTATAGTGAATTTTAAAAGTGAAGTTAACTCGTTTTTAGCCTACCTCCAAGGAATTGAAACGAAGATACTTTGAACATTGCCAATTCTCCTTTCTTTATGTTTTTAGCCTACCTCCAAGGAATTGAAACGCGATACGGTATATGTAAGAGATACGGACCTAAATCTGGTTTTTAGCCTACCTCCAAGGAATTGAAACCTGCTTTCCCCGACGAAAAAAGCCGTCGGTGGCTTCTGTTTTTAGCCTACCTCCAAGGAATTGAAACTAAACAACTATAGTGCCCTCATCGACGACCTCCGCAGTTTTTAGCCTACCTCCAAGGAATTGAAACTAAAAAAGTAAGGTCAAGGGCGTTGCCTTGACCTTTGTTTTTAGCCTACCTCCAAGGAATTGAAACCCGCTCCGCTTGCCGCCGCCGGAGCCGGTCTCGTCGCGTTTTTAGCCTACCTCCAAGGAATTGAAACTAAGGCTTCTAGGCCATCAAAAGAGTACAATACTAAAGTTTTTAGCCTACCTCCAAGGAATTGAAACTTTTACCATCCTCGATATAAGCATTCCTGAAGCGCGTTTTTAGCCTACCTCCAAGGAATTGAAACCGACAGCAGCAAAGCAGGAAGACAAAAAACAGATGCTGTTTTTAGCCTACCTCCAAGGAATTGAAACTGAAGATGCTTGGCTGGATGATTGGCAACCGGGTTGTTTTTAGCCTACCTCCAAGGAATTGAAACTAAACCTCGACGCCTTTCCTTCCCTGAAGGTCCTTCAGGTTTTTAGCCTACCTCCAAGGAATTGAAACGATTTTCTATTGCAATTCTTTCTACAGGCAAATTCAGTTTTTAGCCTACCTCCAAGGAATTGAAACTCATCTTCACTAGAAATACCGAGGATTGCAGCCAGTGAGTTTTTAGCCTACCTCCAAGGAATTGAAACAGCGGCACGGATGGGGTATAGACAGGCTATGGAGACGTTTTTAGCCTACCTCCAAGGAATTGAAACTTCATTTCCCGATAAGCGGCCGGGAGATCATCCGGGAGGTTTTTAGCCTACCTCCAAGGAATTGAAACTGTGAGCAAGTCATCAATGGCACTCGATACTTGCTTAGTTTTTAGCCTACCTCCAAGGAATTGAAACTCATTTTATACCTCCTTTTTTGCTGCGGTATTTTCGGTTTTTAGCCTACCTCCAAGGAATTGAAACTCAGGGCGGAAGCAAGAAAACAGGTGCAATGACTAAGGTTTTTAGCCTACCTCCAAGGAATTGAAACTAGTGCCTTATGCTTGGTTCAACAGTACAACACATGTTTTTAGCCTACCTCCAAGGAATTGAAACTGATAATAGAAAAAATCATTTCTTCAACTTCTTCTGGGTTTTTAGCCTACCTCCAAGGAATTGAAACAGACATAGAATCACTTTTCAAAGACTAGTTGAGACTAGTTTTTAGCCTACCTCCAAGGAATTGAAACATGTAGAGCAGGTCCTTTCTGGCCTGAATAAAGCTGTGGGTTTTTAGCCTACCTCCAAGGAATTGAAACTTATTCGTCCCATTCATCATCGTCGCCTTCTTCCTCGGTTTTTAGCCTACCTCCAAGGAATTGAAACAATTTTAAGTCTTTAGTATCCTTGCAAGATTTTACCGTTTTTAGCCTACCTCCAAGGAATTGAAACTAGCTTATATACTTCCGACAGATGCAGCAGACTACGTTTTTAGCCTACCTCCAAGGAATTGAAACCTGCTACCTTCATCCTTCCTCATCCTCGCTTTCCTTGTTTTTAGCCTACCTCCAAGGAATTGAAACCGTATAAATTCCTCTTGGAAACTCAAACCCGGCACTGTTTTTAGCCTACCTCCAAGGAATTGAAACGATAGTAATACACAGCAATGGATTGAACAAACTATAGGTTTTTAGCCTACCTCCAAGGAATTGAAACCGCAGCAAGTAGTGTATACAATCGAACAAACTATGATGTTTTTAGCCTACCTCCAAGGAATTGAAACATTCGTTCTTTGATTGATTCCACTAATATCTTTTTGTTTTTAGCCTACCTCCAAGGAATTGAAACCAAACGAGGCTGATGCCTGCCCTTATACAGATGCCGGTTTTTAGCCTACCTCCAAGGAATTGAAACTTTATGGCTTCCTGCACTTCCTGGGAGAGCTGCTCCGTTTTTAGCCTACCTCCAAGGAATTGAAACAAAGATAGCGGAAGCCCTTGATTGCTCTATAGAAAGTTTTTAGCCTACCTCCAAGGAATTGAAACATATTAGAAATGAATATGACAGCGACAGAACAATAGTTTTTAGCCTACCTCCAAGGAATTGAAACACTCCAGGGGTAAAGGGTCGCCCAGGAAAGAATATATGTTTTTAGCCTACCTCCAAGGAATTGAAACCCTGCGGTATTTCCAGAACTTACTAAGAATGACATCGTTTTTAGCCTACCTCCAAGGAATTGAAACCAATTCCTGCTCCGCAGTAAGGTTGGCGAGGTCCCAGTTTTTAGCCTACCTCCAAGGAATTGAAACTCCTCTATATCTGCGTGCTTCCATCGTGCGTTCTCCGTTTTTAGCCTACCTCCAAGGAATTGAAACTGGAGCCCCAAAAGGGAGGAATATACAAAACCACAAAGTTTTTAGCCTACCTCCAAGGAATTGAAACCCAAAATAAGGCAATTATTATTGATAATATTATGGCAGTTTTTAGCCTACCTCCAAGGAATTGAAACGCAGTTTCGACGCCAGCTATGTGGAGGGCGACGGTCGGTTTTTAGCCTACCTCCAAGGAATTGAAACAGGCGTATCGGCTACGCCTCTATTCCGCTATATGACGTTTTTAGCCTACCTCCAAGGAATTGAAACTTCTAATCATTTTTTTCCTCCTTTTCGCTGTGGTATTTGTTTTTAGCCTACCTCCAAGGAATTGAAACACAAAGCAGCAGAAGATACAGAAGATTCCCCAGAAAAGTTTTTAGCCTACCTCCAAGGAATTGAAACTGCAACAAAATACAGCGATGCAAAGGTCGTAGCCGAGGTTTTTAGCCTACCTCCAAGGAATTGAAACGTATATGATAAAGAGGTATCCTGTTCTAATATAGCTTGGTTTTTAGCCTACCTCCAAGGAATTGAAACACGGCCCGGACATACAAAGGGCAGCAAAAGTGCTGGGTTTTTAGCCTACCTCCAAGGAATTGAAACCAGCTAATACTCCTCGCTATGAAACAGGCAAATTCGGTTTTTAGCCTACCTCCAAGGAATTGAAACATTTTGCCATCTATATATTCTACAGACATACCCAAAGTTTTTAGCCTACCTCCAAGGAATTGAAACCTATCTGAGGTTTTCAGGTGGCAGTGAGGCTGTAGCAGTTTTTAGCCTACCTCCAAGGAATTGAAACTATCATTAATGAGATAGTTATCTATGACAATCCCGAGTTTTTAGCCTACCTCCAAGGAATTGAAACGTGCTACTTCTTGGACACAGGTCTCCATAACAGGTGGTTTTTAGCCTACCTCCAAGGAATTGAAACTGAAGGTGATGACTTACACGGAAAGCGGAGATTTTGGGTTTTTAGCCTACCTCCAAGGAATTGAAACTGAAGAGGCGTAGCCGATACGCCTCATTTTAGTCTAGTTTTTAGCCTACCTCCAAGGAATTGAAACTATCACATCGGTTTCCTGTAGGTCTTCAAGACTTTCGTTTTTAGCCTACCTCCAAGGAATTGAAACCCATTTCTTTCATTTTTTATCCTCCTTTATTTATTTATGTTTTTAGCCTACCTCCAAGGAATTGAAACGCCATCGTACTTACCTTCCTCCTCTTGTGCAACGTTGTTTTTAGCCTACCTCCAAGGAATTGAAACTGTTAAGCGGGGGAACAGGCGAGAACGGTACGTTCGGTTTTTAGCCTACCTCCAAGGAATTGAAACCCTTCCTGCATGGTCGCAGTGGCCTTTGCGGCATGGGTTTTTAGCCTACCTCCAAGGAATTGAAACAACGGATATACATTTCCAAATTCCTCACTTTCCTCTTGGTTTTTAGCCTACCTCCAAGGAATTGAAACTGAGGTAGAAAAGGAAACAGAGAAGGCTATACTGGTTCGTTTTTAGCCTACCTCCAAGGAATTGAAACCACTGTTATAAATTACTTCTATATCATCATAAGCTACGTTTTTAGCCTACCTCCAAGGAATTGAAACAAGAAACGGGGCGGAAATATGCTTCAGGAACTACTATGTTTTTAGCCTACCTCCAAGGAATTGAAACCCTTGTCTGTTGTGAGTTCTCGCTTTTCGTATAAGTCGTTTTTAGCCTACCTCCAAGGAATTGAAACAATTCACTATAGATTTGATAAAACTAATTAATTCGGTTTTTAGCCTACCTCCAAGGAATTGAAACTTCAATGAAATTTTTATTCTCTTTTTGTCCCCATGTTTTTAGCCTACCTCCAAGGAATTGAAACCTTTTCATGAGGCACTTGCAGATGCGATATTGCATGGTTTTTAGCCTACCTCCAAGGAATTGAAACACGGGTTTTCTAAGGCAATATATATGACTAAAGAAGAGTTTTTAGCCTACCTCCAAGGAATTGAAACACGAATACAGCAGTAAAACGGGATGAAAATGACAATATGTTTTTAGCCTACCTCCAAGGAATTGAAACTCTTTCCTAACCATAAACGCAAAACTCATTTTGTCTAGTTTTTAGCCTACCTCCAAGGAATTGAAACAAGAATGGCAATCAAAACAAAACGGCAGCCTGCAAAGGTTTTTAGCCTACCTCCAAGGAATTGAAACAATAATGTAAGTGCTGATGCAGATAAATCGGAAGGCGTTTTTAGCCTACCTCCAAGGAATTGAAACCCTTGTAATGTCTGTTTCTCATCTTCGTCAAGTCTTGTTTTTAGCCTACCTCCAAGGAATTGAAACAATTTTTTTTGAATATAATACATACCTTCTTCATTAAGTTTTTAGCCTACCTCCAAGGAATTGAAACATAGAAGATGCAGAACACTTTGAGCAACGTTGGAATGTTTTTAGCCTACCTCCAAGGAATTGAAACTGTTTCTAATTTGCCGTCCAATTTCTAAATACCTCCGTTTTTAGCCTACCTCCAAGGAATTGAAACATAAAAAATGAGGAGGAATGAAAAATGAGTGCGCAGTTTTTAGCCTACCTCCAAGGAATTGAAACCTTCTTCATCACCTAGTAATTTACGCAAAGCAGCTAGTTTTTAGCCTACCTCCAAGGAATTGAAACGTACTATCCTGCCGTTAGAATCATATGTTAAATCAAAGTTTTTAGCCTACCTCCAAGGAATTGAAACCGAACATATATCCTATACCGCCCGAATTGTAAGCAAAGTTTTTAGCCTACCTCCAAGGAATTGAAACTGCAGGATGAGGATGTAGATGGATATTCAGAAAGCAGTTTTTAGCCTACCTCCAAGGAATTGAAACCTCCAGTAGAAGATACTGTATTTGTAAAGTAATGTAAGTTTTTAGCCTACCTCCAAGGAATTGAAACCAGATAAGGACTTAATAATGTCGCCATCGGTAATTGGTTTTTAGCCTACCTCCAAGGAATTTAAACATATTTCATCTTCTGTTTTTGGTTTTACTTCGGCCTGCGTTTTTAGCCTACCTCCAAGGAATTGAAACACCATATTTTCTGGTGTATAAGCCCTATAACCAGCACGTTTTTAGCCTACCTCCAAGGAATTTAAACGCACCCAGCGGCATAGATTTGATTTGTGTTCCCGCCGTTTTTAGCCTACCTCCAAGGAATTGAAACAGAATCATGCGTGAAAAGTATGACTGGAATGTAGACGTTTTTAGCCTACCTCCAAGGAATTGAAACTACTTCATTTTTCCTCCTTTTTGGCTGTGGTATTTGCGTTTTTAGCCTACCTCCAAGGAATTGAAACATGCCAAATCTGCAATAGTGAGCCTGATACATGTTCTGTTTTTAGCCTACCTCCAAGGAATTGAAACTAGTGATGGTGAATACGGCCACGCCCTGAGAATTTGTGTTTTTAGCCTACCTCCAAGGAATTGAAACCTCTCTCTCTTGTTCTATGGCTTCTTTCCGATGCTTTGTTTTTAGCCTACCTCCAAGGAATTGAAACTATTTCCGGATTCTGTGGTAAATACATAACCGCTCTCTGCTTTTAGCCTACCTCCAAGGAATTGAAACGTAGAGAAAAACGATTAAAAAAGTGCCTGCAAAAGGCGTTTTTAGCCTACCTCCAAGGAATTGAAACGAAGCCTTTTCCCAATCAGAAGCCGAATAACTCTGTCCGTTTTTAGCCTACCTCCAAGGAATTGAAACAAAGTAAAGATTCTCAAAAGTATTTCTGGTATTAGATAGTTTTTAGCCTACCTCCAAGGAATTGAAACAGGAGTTAAAACGCAGGGGGGACACAAATATAATTAGTTTTTAGCCTACCTCCAAGGAATTGAAACCAAATTTCTCATGCGAATTTTAGTTCGCATAAACGGAGGTTTTTAGCCTACCTCCAAGGAATTGAAACGCCAGGCTCAGAATCCGATATAGAGCGGGCATAAAAGTTTTTAGCCTACCTCCAAGGAATTGAAACAAGCTCGAGAGACGGGTTCAACTCCCGTGTGCGTCGGTTTTTAGCCTACCTCCAAGGAATTGAAACCCGAAAGTGCAAGCAAAAATCAAGTTGAGAGAGGCAGGTTTTTAGCCTACCTCCAAGGAATTGAAACAATCTCGGCTCGCCAGCACTTTTGGGCTTCCATTGTACGTTTTTAGCCTACCTCCAAGGAATTGAAACATCGCTGTCTGCTATCATTTTCCATGTACAATCCACGTTTTTAGCCTACCTCCAAGGAATTGAAACATAATTTCTTGCGGTGTCATCGTGTTCAACCTCGCTGTTTTTAGCCTACCTCCAAGGAATTGAAACTTGAAATTGGTGAACATTTTGTTTTTGTCAGAACGTTTTTAGCCTACCTCCAAGGAATTGAAACCAAATAAACTGATACTTTCAAATCCTGCTGATGCTGGTTTTTAGCCTACCTCCAAGGAATTGAAACAAAGCAACATTAGCAGGAAACTACATAGAAGTTAGAGGTTTTTAGCCTACCTCCAAGGAATTGAAACAAGAGAAGTGGACCAAGAAGAGAGGTAGTGCTCAGGGTTTTTAGCCTACCTCCAAGGAATTGAAACTGAATGGCATAAAGTATTTGCCGTACCAGCCAAGGTTTTTAGCCTACCTCCAAGGAATTGAAACGATTCTAATTTTGCACTCCTCATGGAAATGGGTACGTTTTTAGCCTACCTCCAAGGAATTGAAACTCTTTTTTTTGATTTCTTTAGCCCGGCAAGGGGGAAAGTTTTTAGCCTACCTCCAAGGAATTGAAACATCCCTACAGATACAAGCTATGCAAAAGACCTAAAAGTTTTTAGCCTACCTCCAAGGAATTGAAACGCAGTTTCGACGCCAGCTATGTGGAGGGCGACGGCCGTTTTTAGCCTACCTCCAAGGAATTGAAACCCGCACTTTGGACAGACTGTCTTAAGCATTTTGCTCAGTTTTTAGCCTACCTCCAAGGAATTGAAACCGCAGAAATAATATCAGACGAAGAAGCATTGCAACAGGTTTTTAGCCTACCTCCAAGGAATTGAAACTAAGCCTTCTCGCTATTTTTAATAATTTTTTCAACTGTTTTTAGCCTACCTCCAAGGAATTGAAACAAATCGAATAAACTCAACAGGCCCGGGGCTAAAATCCGTTTTTAGCCTACCTCCAAGGAATTGAAACCCGAGACAGCGACTGGCAGAAAGAGATAGTGCAGAGAGTTTTTAGCCTACCTCCAAGGAATTGAAACGCAGTTTCGACGCCAGCTATGTGG
>JASEJQ010000026.1 GCA_030016635.1 Thermoanaerobacteraceae bacterium
GTTGCATTTGATGTTACATATCATTCTCAACATGGTTCTTACACCTAAATCATATATAATTAATTATATAATATAATTATACATTATAGCATAAAAAAAGGACCTTACCCAGTGGGCAAGGTCAAATAAACTTATACCTACATTCCCAGGAACCTATGCAGCAGAATGGTAAACAGGACCATGCCAAAGAGGGCAAAAGGATATGCTGCTCCATATCCTGCCGCCACCTCGTCAGTACCCACAGCCTCTACTGCTGCGCCCAGACCCGGGGTGCTTGTCATACCTCCGCATATGGCACCGGCTAAGAGGACCCAGTTGATATGGAATACATATCTTCCAACCAGAAAACCTCCTACCATGCCAACAATACCGGCAATAAATGATATAACCAGAAGTATAATCCCGTATTTTTGAACAACACCAACAAACCCGGCACCACCTTCGAGGCCAACTATTGTCAGGAAGAAGGCCAGGCCCATTTCCCTCAAATTTGCCAGTATGTTCTTGGGCATCCTGAAGTCTATAGGTCCAACTTTGCCTATATATCCCAGCAGCAGTGATGAAATCAGTACGCCTCCAGTCGATTCCAGTTTTATAGTGCCAACCCCTGGTACAGGTATCGGTATATTGCCTATAATTATTCCTACCACAATAGACAGAGCGAAGGCAACCCAGCTAAACTTTTCTTGTCCACCTGCATTTTGGGCTACCTCCTTCGCCCTTTCAGCAGTATATGTTTCCCTCTCTTTTTTTACATTAATTCCAAAAATAGCAGGAGCAAAGTCCACAAAAAGAATAACAATGAGCACACCTATAGGGTAAGCCACAGCATGTCCTATAGTAATGTTTGGATTATTATTTGTTGCTTCAACAGCAGCGGCCAGGCCTGGTGAGCTTGTGTAAGCACCCGTATAAACCCCGGAAACCAGATAGGGGTCAATTGATTGTCCGTACATAGTAGTAAAGATATAGGTAGCTACAGCTCCTATGAAAGTAATAAACAGACCCAAAAATACAAACTGAAGCCCATATTTCTTGACCACATAGCCAATGTCTTTAGCTGCAAGCAGTCCCACAGTAGTAACAAATATGATTAAACTGAAAGTAAATAGATCATGAGTCACCTTAAATCCATAGTATCCAAAAACAAGACCTACAAAAAGGCAGCCTGATGTCTCAAGACTAAATGTACCAATTTTGATTCTACCAACAAGAAGTCCAAGAGCCGTAACTAAAAACAGGACCATGAACTGATTTTTAAACACACTGCTTAACCACTCCATAAAATTATGCCTCCTTTAAAAATAAAATGGTAAAATTAAAAAATGAAACCTTTTCCACCCTCCCATACCTTTTATCATATTTCCCTCCAAACGGGAAAAATATGCAATATAAAAAGGCATGGTCTAATGTTTAAACCATGCCTTTCCTACCTTACCTGGATAAATGGTTTTTATCCCACAGACAGGATAATGGTCAGTTAATGTTCTCACCTTTATTAAGTTTATATGCGTAAAATCTTTCAGCACACATCTTTGCAGCAGCTATGACAGCCTTTTTAGCATGTCCCCAATATCGAGCCTCTATCTCCTGTATAATTTCGTCCATATTATTGATATTTTTGTCAGTCAATATATCTTTCACTATGGTTCTTGCCGTAACAGTTGCCAGCGTGCAATCTGCATCTTCTATTCTGCCGCTTTCACTATCTAACAATAAACCAATGCAGATTACTTTATACATCTCTTTGGCTGTTATTCCCTCCGGCAGTTTAGCATAACCAGTTATAAAAACTGTATTCTTATCCATCAGCCAGCATCTCCGCTATTATATAACGCCAAACTTTTATAATATATATTCGACGAAAATTTTAAATTTCCTTCTTTCAAACTGTTATTTTTTTATTTAATTGTTTGGTGTTATTTAATTGGGATACTGATAATTTCTCTCCCAAACAAGATAATATCAAAAAAATCGTTTCTTTTAAAAACATTAAGGATATGCACTGTTTCAGTTCCTTCAATATTCTTGTAAAAATAATAATCAACAAAAATCAGACCGGCTATCATGAATAAAAATACCACAAATGTAAAAAAAACCTGTCTTTTAAACAATCCTTTATATCTTTTATTTTCTTCCAATCTGCTCATAAGCCTTACTGCCTCTTTTCACTCTCTTTTATGACTTTAGCCATAGCATTGGCCACATAAACAGTACTATTTATTGCCTCATCAAGAGTATTATGGTTGCTTCCCACCTCTACCAATGTCGAGTTTGGCTGTATTTCTTGATTATAGCTTCCATAAGGTTTGGTTTCAACATTTATGCTTATGCCTGGCACTTCTTCGTTTAATGCATTGTGCAATCTCTGTGTAAAAGCTAAATTGAGATGCCAGTCTTCTTTTTGTTCATCTGTTCTTCTTGTACCTATAACCCACATCACTCTGGCGATTTTTTTCCCGTCATAGCTCATAACATATTTTTCCCTGAATGACTTGTTTAGAAGTTTTTCAGGGTCAGGAATTTCAGTAGTTTCTTTTGTGATTACTTCTGCAAAGGCATCTCTATGAATGTCAAAAACATATTTTATAGTTGGGTATTTTTCCATAATTTTTTTAATACCTGCGTTTGAACGGCTATAAGAATTATCATATGGTATATCATACACTGTCGTATCATGTATAACAGGAATCCCTTGTTTTTCCAGTTCCTTTTTTATTTCTTCTCCTATCCTTATTACGTTGTTTTGTGGGTCTAACGTCCTATCTACATCGTCCACCTTATATTTTGCTATATATGCTTCCCTGGTATGGGTATGATATATGAGGACAAGGGGTTTATCAGGAATAGCTTCAGCCTCTTCATTTTCAACAATATCTTGACCTTCTTCAGTAGGAGTTGCCACAGGTGCCGTTTCCTGAGGCTGCGCCTCAGGAATAGTAGAATTGTCTGGTACTGTAGATACATTCTTTATATTCACCATCCCCAGTACAGGCAACTGATTTTTTAATATGGAAAGTGGTTCTTCAAGGTCTATGTTGGCCACATATCTTAGGAGAGAAACCCTAAGGTTATACTCAGGCAGCAAACCGCTTTCTTTATATAAAACCTCTATAGTTGGAGATGCAGTATTAATAAAATACTTTAACATGTTGTCCGTAAAAATACCGCTTTGATCATCTATATTATCAACAGTCAATGACTCATTATCATTAAAAAATAACCTCAACCCAATAACAATAGATAAAATAAAAATGCATATACCCGCATAATATAAAATAGTCGAAAATTTAACGTAATGTATTTTAACCAAAATAAACACCCTCTTTTGCAATCTAAAAAAGATATATTCAAAAGAGGGCACTATTATTCTATATATTTGCCATAGCAGGGTGAAGGGCCGAATCGAGTCCTTTTGATATTATTCCCGAGATGCTATCCATCAGTTCATCAGATTCTTTTGGAGTAACCACAAGGTTAGCTTCAAATGGCATAAGTACCTCTCTAATCATGCTGTATTTCTGGTCCTCATTCAGATTATCCAGGAATTGATAATCGCTTGAGTTTCCGCCTCTTTTTTTCATTGATTCTATAAGCATCTGGATTGCATCTCTTGCTACTGTTGCAGCATCTACCACTGTTGGTACTCCGATGGCAATTACCGGCATACCCAGTGCCTGATAGTTCAATGGATTTCTGTAATTCCCCAGGCCGGAACCCGGGTTAATTCCTGTGTCAGTTATTTGAATGGTGGTATTAACCCTTGTAAGTTTCCTTGAGGCCAGTGCGTCAATAGCAATTACTGCATCGGGTTTTATCCTATCCACTATTCCTTTTATTATATCGCTGGTCTCTATTCCTGTTATGCCCAGTACTCCCGGAGCAATAGCACATACTGGTCTATATCCCGGACCTATCTCATTGGGTGCATACTGAAATATCTGTCTTGTCACCTGTACCCTGGAGACTACTTTGGGTCCGAGGGAGTCTGCTGTCACATTCCAGTTTCCCAGCCCCACAATAAGAATGGTGCTGTTCTGGGATAGCTTCAACAGATTTTGCAGCTCCACAGTAAGCAGTTTGGATATACCTTCATTATACTTTGGGGCATTATCCACAAGTCCAGGTGCCTCTATGGTTATATAGTGGCCAATCGGCTTGCCCATATTTCTGGATCCTGTCTCATTAAAAACATAGACACGCGTGACCTTTGCGTCACCAGCATTAATTTCCTCTACCTCTACACCAGGGACCTCCTGACCCGAACCTTCTTTGTAAAGTTCTCTTGCCTCAATTGCCAGGTCAGTACGAACTGAAAACATTAGCGCATCACCTACCTCAATTCTGTGGGGACAAAAGCATCAATAATACCGATTACAAAGGCCGCTATCAAAGCACCTAATATGTTCATTCTTATTGTAGGAACTATAAACTGGGAAAGATATATTACAACCGCTGCCACAATAAATCCTACAATTCCTCTCCCATGGGGTGATATGTTCTTCCCAAATAATAGCTCTGCTACATATCCCAACCCTGCTATAACCAGAGCAGCAATAAGGGCACCCCAAAAACCAGCTACACTAAACCCTGGTACTATATATCCAACTACCAGCAGTACTATAGCTGAAACAATAAATCTGATTACTGCACCTATCATATTATCACCTCCAGTTTTATATTTGCCCAATTTTATATTATTTATGCCATTTAAATCTTGATGTTACTGAAAAATTCTAATATATGCATGCCAATAATACCCATATGCTCACTTTAAAACTGCCAGTAGATATTACAAGTAATGTCACGTAAGTTATTTCAGCAGAATCAATCTTTGTTATTGAATTTAATGGGACTTAATGTTAAAATAATATAGGTCGATAGGAGGTGAAAAGTTTGGCAAACATAAAATCCGCGAAGAAGCGCATTGAGATAACGAGAATAAGAACCGAGAGAAACAAAAGAAGGAAGTCCGCAATAAAGCATTGGGAAAAAGAATTTTTAAATGCTTTAAATGCAGGAGAGCTTAACAAGGCAGAGGAAAATTTAAGGCAAGCCGTAAAGTACATCAATAAGGCCCGCAATAAGGGAGCACTGCATGACAATACAGCCAACAGAAAAATATCCAGATTAACAATACGCCTCAATAAGGCAAAGCAGGGGCTTACTGCTAAAGAGGCATAATATAAGCGTACTCCATTGTACGCTTTTATTATGCCTCTGCTATAAACTTCTCCACAGCAATTTTCTCATCAACCTTGCCCGTCTTAACATCTACATCCATCTTCAGGCATCTTTCCAGTTTGAATTTCAGGTTTTTTAATTCATATTGCCTGGCCTGCTCATACAATTTTTTGACTGCAAAATCTGCCAGCCCTGTCTTACTTTTTATTACTTCGCTGGTAGCTCCTTCGTCTATTAATGCCTTTATCTGAAAGAGGAGCCTATACTGTCTGATTATCATACCCATGATATAAAAATAATTATATCCTAACAAGACCATATCTCTATACAACTTTAATGCCCTGGATTTGTCGCCACTCCCAATGGCATCCACCATATCAAAGACCCTATCTTCTATTTTTACAGGTAGTATTTCCCTGATATTTGCTAACTTAATATTATTTTCATCATAAGCAAAGGAAATTATCTTTTGAATTTCATTGTACAGATAGTAAAGGTCGTCTGATATAGTGGAAAGATAATTTACTGTTGCACTATCTGCCTTTTTTCCGCACGAACCAAAGCAACCAGATATCCAGGATTTCAGTTCATTTCCCTTAAGCATATCAAACTGAACAATGTTATCCGCTTTCTTAAATTTATTGTTTAAAATACCGTGTTTTTTAATATCATTTACTTTAATGATGACACAATTTGTCTCAGGAATCTTTTCCAAAAGTCCTGTTATAACCTTCTCTTTTGCTTCCAGAACTTCTTCCTCTACAACAATAAATTTCTTTTCGCCCATCATAGGGGGCGTGAAAAAGTATCCTTCGAAATTCTCCAAACCAGGTACTATTTTCTGCAGATTAATGGCCTTTGTCGTCTTTATATATTTTTTGGTCAGATAATCAATGGCATATTCCTTTATAAATCCATTTGAGCCATTAAATATATAGACCGTGTTCAACTGATTGGCCTCTACTTTTAAAAACTCCTTAAAGTCCATATTTATCACTCCAGCTTTTAACCTTTATGTATTTACCATCAGTATTTATTATAACAGCCCCGTCATTATCAGTTCTGTATACCCTGGAGTATTCAGACAGTCTTAACAATACTTCATCATCCGGATGTCCATAGTTGTTTTTGCCGACTGATATTATTGATACAGCAGGTTTAACTTTGTCAAGAAACACCCTGGTAGAGGAGGTAGAACTACCATGATGAGCCACTTTGAGTATATCGGCATCTAAATCCATATCACTTTTTAACATATCTGCTTCCCCCTTCATCTCAATATCTCCTGTATAAAGCACGTCTGCATCTTTATAAGAAAGTTTAAAGACAAGGGAGGTGTTATTTACATCCTCTTTGTTCTCTGATGGATTTAAAACCTGTATATTAATCTTGCCCAGACTTACCCTATCTCCACGTTTTAAATATGATATGGGGATATTCTTACTCCTGGCTGTTTCTTTTAATCTGTTAAATAAAGCATTATTCTCTGGTTCCTCGCCCAAAAATATATGTTTTACCTTCATTTTTTCAATTAAAGGCAGAAGGCCTCCCATGTGATCGTTGTCCGTATGAGATACAAATACAACATCAATACTGGTAACATGGTTGGAAAGGAGAAACGGTATTAGCACATCCTCGCCCACGTCAAAATCCGAACCCTTGCTTTTAACCGAGCCGCCTGCATCCACCAGTATTTTTGTCCTGCCATGCCGTATAAGGCTGGAGTCACCCTGCCCCACATCAATAAATGTTATGTTCATATTCCTACAAATTGGTTCAAAATAAATTCCTAAAAAGATAAATAAGGCAAGGCATGCAGATACATACCTATCATATGATATTTTAATAAAACCCAGGGATATAAACACAAATATATAATAGGCAGCAATGACAGCAATATAGGGCCTCTGCATCGGTATTGCGGAATACGGCAAAGAGGATATTTGCCCTGTGATGGCAATAGACAGCCTTATAAGCATTGTATTTAAAAATACAAATATATAAGACATGGGCCAAAAAATGCTTCCCAATATAATGCTGATTATACCCAGAACAAATATTACTGGTATTAATGGTACTATTATCAGATTAGCCAAAAGAGAATATACCGGCAACCTGAAGAAGTAGTATATTGACACCGGTAACACACCTATCTCTGCCGATATAGTTGAACTCACCGCATCAGCTATATATCCTTTAAAAGGTATCAATCCTGATAATTTTCTGTAAATAAGCAATATCGCCAGTGTTGCCCCAAAAGATAATTGAAACCCTATGTCAAATAGATTTAACGGATTTATAAACAGTATAATAAACGCAGCCAGAGCTATGCCAGATAATACATCTATTTCTTCATCATATGTATTGCCTATAAGTACAACGGCAGCCATAATAAAAGCCCTGGTCACTGAAGGCATTGCTCCTACCGTGAGCGTATAAAAACCTATAAATGACAGGGCAGTTATATTTCTCTTCACTTCACTGAGTTTAAAGAGCTTCAAAACATAAAAAATAAACAGCAAAAGGATATTTACATGTAGTCCTGATATGGCCAGCGCATGTATTATACCAGTATTTATAAAACTGTCCTCTACATCGCTTTCCAGGTCTGTCCTGTCACCTATGATAAGGGAATTTAAAAAAGCGGCTTCTTTCCCGGGATATAGCTTATTTATGATATTTTCAATCCATTCTCGTGAATTTATAAAAGGCGTCCTGATATCTATCTTATGTCCAATATATAATATATCTTTTTCTGATATTGATGCCGTAGCATATATGCCCTTTTTCTTTAGATAATCCCTGTAGTTAAAACCGCCCGGGTTTGTCTCACCTTTAGGAATCTCAGTTTTTACTCTGATTCTTAATGTATCACCATATTTATAAATTTTATTGGAGTTGTACACATTAAGAAGGATGGCCTGGCCTTTTTCGGGCTTTACTATATAGCTTGTCCGGTAATCCTCTATCATAGGGCTATCATATACCATGACATCAAGAACATACTCTCTACCTGATTCATACATACTATTTACGTTAAAAAACAACATAGAATAAAAAATACCAAAAAACATAACGTCTAAAAGAATCAAAACCGTAATGTCCTGTCTTTTAAGATAGGTAAAAAGGGATATAATAACTGCAGTAGCAAATAATACAATCTGTGCTATCAAATGCGGCCTGAAGGTATAGGATATGACTATACCCGCTATATAAGCGATACAAATATAAAAAAGTGGCCGCCTATATATAAACTCAAACGATATATTTTTTAAGTATTTCTGCACACTCAACATCTTTAAAAAGACTGCTTGCTTCATTAAGGTATAAGACAGGATCCATATCTGGCAAAAAATGTGTAAGCAGCAGTCTCTTCGCTACTGCCTCTTTGGCTGTAAGAGCAGCTTCTTCCGGGGTCATATGCATGGCTCCTTCCTTTTTTTCCTCTTTCAGCAAGGCAGATTCACATAGAAGCAGGTCAGCATTCTTTGCAAATTCTGAAAGTCCCCTATTAGCAGCTGTATCGCCGGAATACACAAAAGTTCTAACCCCTTCTTTAAATCGGATTGCATTGGATTCATATGAATGCACCATATGCTTGAACTCGACCTCAAGTCCACAAATATCATATATCTTACCCTCATCCACAGGTATAAGCTCAAAAACATTCTTAAATGGCAAAAGTTGAAATTCTTTCTCAGGTCTCCGGGGCAGATATACAGGTACAGATTTTGCTCCCATTTCACCCTTCATCATTTTTATATCAAAAGCATACCTCAGCGGAAGAACATCGCTAATGTGGTCAGAGTGGAGGTGTGATAATATTATAGCGCTTATATTTTTTAATTCAATTATCTTTTGCAGATTTATAAGGCTGCCACTGCCAAGGTCTAGTACAATCCATCCTTGCGGTCCTTTTACAAGATAACCTGAGCACGGTAAATCAACACCGGGATATGGACCTCTATTGCCCAGCACAATAATCTCCATTAAAATCACCTTCCGGAGAATATTATATCATATTGCCCATGTAAAACAAGCTCAGAGGCAGGCCTCAAACAAGGGCATAGTAAAGATATATCCAGGTATATAAAAAGAGAGAACTCATTGTTCTCTCTTCAGGATATTAGCAGATTGTACAACCTCTGTTAGTATTACGCCTATTATTACTCCAGCCGTGCCCTGTACCATATTAGACGGCACATCAACCAACGCTGCAGCAAATCCGAACATCACCGATGAAGCAAGATAGTATCCTAAAACCATCCATGCCTCAACAGCAACAAAACTTAAAGTTTTACTAAAAATGCTTTTTTGCGCATATACTGATAGGAATCCCGCTATCACTCCCATAAGCCCTTTTATGACCAGAGTCCATGGGGCCCATATGGCATATCCACTCAAAACATCAGCAAGAGCAGAACCAATCCCCCCTGCTATAAATCCCATTGCAGGCCCAAAAAGATAAGCAGAAAGAATAATAAATCCATCTCCAACATTTACGTATCCCTGTGTCGCAAAGGTTGGGATTTTTATTACCATTGTACCAACAGTAACCAGCGCAACCATCAAAGCACCATAGACCCAAAATTTCAGATCTTTTTTCATAAAGCCACCCCCGTAATCGCATTCTGAATCCATTATATCATAAAATTGTATGGGTTCAATCGATACAATTACGAGACAATACGGAAAATCATCTTTTCAATCTCTCCCATCACCAGGATTACCAGTGAAAGGCATATTACATATACCCATTGTATAGGTTCAAGTGTTGATATCTTGAAAATCGCGTTTAGCGGCGGCATGTCCAAAAGAAGCTGCAGGCTAACTCCTAATATTAAAGCAAGAATTAAGAACCTATTGGTGGTCAGCCCTAACTTAAAGATAGATTCCCTGTTCGACCGTGAATTTAACGAATGTATTAACTGAGAAAACACCAGCGTCATAAACGTCATTGTCTCTGCAGTCTCAAGGCTATACCTTTTTCCAAGCATAAAAGCTGAAATAGCAAGGATACCCATAAAGGCACCTTCCAGCAACAGCTGTAAACCCAGACCACCTGCAAAAATACTCTCATCCCTTGTCCTGGGGCTGGACTTCATTACATCTGGAGATGGGGGTTCCATGCCAAGCCCCAGTGCCGGCAGACTGTCTGTTACAAGATTAATCCATAAAAGGTGTATGGGCAGGAGAGGCTGGCCTAATCCAAATATATTAGCCAGGAATACGGTAAGTATCTCTCCAATATTACAGGACAGTAGATATCTTATCGCCTTGCGTATATTGGAGTATATGGTTCTGCCTTCTTCTACTGCAGCTACAATAGTAGCAAAGTTATCATCAGTAAGCACCATATCCGCCGCCTCCTTTGCCACCTCTGTACCCGTTATGCCCATGGCAGCTCCTATATCGGCCTGAGAAAGAGCAGGAGCATCATTCACCCCATCTCCCGTCATTCCAACCACAGCATTATTTTTCTGCCATGCTTTAACAATCTTAACTTTATGCTCCGGTGAAACCCTGGCATATACCCTTATCTTTTTCACTCTCTTTTCCAGTTCCTCATCGCTCATATCTTCAAGTTCCTTGCCTGTGACCACTTCCTCGCCTTCATGCAAAATACCAAGGTCGCGTGCAATAGCCTCTGCAGTTAATCTGTGGTCCCCGGTTATCATTACGGTGGTTATACCGGCAAAGTCACATTCTTTTATGGCATCTTTTACTTCTGGCCTTGGGGGATCAATCATTCCGATTAACCCAAGAAATGTCAGATCGCTTTCTAATTTATTCCTATCATAATTCATATCAGGAAGTATTTTATATGCTAAAGCCAGAACCCTCATGCCGTTATGGGCCATTTCTTCATTTGCTTTTTCAATGTTAATAACATCGTCGTCACAGATGTCTCTTACATTTTCTTTATCTTCTATAGAAATACATCTGGGCATAACGCTCTCCAATGCGCCTTTCGTAATGACCGCATATCCGTTTTCAACTTCATGCACTGTTGTCATAAGTTTTCTGTCAGAATCAAAAGGAAGTTCGTCGACTCTCAGATAAATAGCTTCGATTTCATTTTTCTCTCTGCCAAGATTTTTAAGGGCTATCACCAGTGCAACCTCGGTAGGGTCTCCTATACCCTTTTCATCTTCGTCCAACCTGGCGTCACTGCAAAGAGCAGACATGCCTATTAATTTTTTAGCCCTCTCATCTTTCTTAATATCCTCTAATCTCTTAACCTCACCGTCTGTATATATACTTTTCACGGTCATCTGATTTAAGGTAAGAGTGCCTGTCTTATCAGTGCATATGACATTGGCGCTGCCCAATGTCTCAACCGCTGGCAGCTTTCTTATAATGGCATTTCTCTTTACCATTCTCTGCACACCAATGGCCAGGGTTATTGTTACAATAGCGGGAAGTCCTTCAGGTATGGCAGCCACAGCAAGGCTTATGGCAGTCATAAACATTTCCAGAATAGGCGTTCCTCTTAAATAACCAACAAAAAATATAAATGCACATACAGCAAGGGCAGCTATTCCAAGGGTTTTACCCAGTTCTGCAAGCCTTTCCTGCAGAGGGGTTGTCATCTTTTCATCTTCCATCATAGAGGCTATACTACCCATCTCTGTACGCATCCCTGTATTTACCACAACCATTTTCCCTCTGCCATAAACAACAGTAGTACCAGTAAAGACCATGTTGATCCTGTCACCTATGGATACCTCATAGGAATCAAGCGGAGCTACCTGTTTCTCTACAGGCATGGATTCACCAGTAAGGGAAGATTCATTCACTTTCAGGTTTGCTGTCTCTATTAACCTTCCATCAGCCGGAACGAAATCCCCTGCTTCCAGAACTACAATATCACCGGGTACCAGTTCCCTCGTCGATACTACCTGCACCCTACCATCCCTTATCACCTTGGCATTGGGTCTTGTTAGCTTCTTTAACGCTTTCAATGCCTTATTTGCTCTATTCTCCTGAAATACACCCAGGAGCGCATTTAAAACCACTATAGCAACAATTATTATTGCGTCGGTAATTTCGCCAACAAAAGCCGATATCGCCGCGGCGATCAGCAGTATCATAATCATAAAATCCTTGAACTCATTGATAAACATCTGAAAGAGTGTTTCGCCTTTTTTCGCCTCGAGTTCATTAAAACCAAATTCTTTTAATCTTCTTTCTACTTCTTGTGAAGATAGCCCGGTTTGTTCTGTTTTAAGCTCTTTTAAAACCTCATGCACCTCTTTAGAGTAAAATCCCGACATATTCACTCTCCTCTCAAAATGTTAAAAATATATAAAAAGAGACCTTTATTTTTATACAAATAAAGGTCTCACTCCCAAGGTAATCTTGCTGTCCTGCCGGGACAAGCCGTGATGACGACAGGACAGATTGAGTTACTCCCCTTCTGCTGCCCTCTGAGAAAATACAATATGATAACTGACTATAAGTTTATCTAATCTCTTGCTGCACTCTAAAATCCTTTCAAATTTCCGCTCCTCTTTCTCTATGACCATGCAGTTAAGCTCATCCCTTAAGCTGTCAATCTCTCTTTCCAGGGATAGTACCTCCATCAATCATTTCTCCTCTTTATGTAAATACAATGCGAAAACTATATTACCACATATTATTACTTAAATCAATATCAAAATCTAATTTTTTACATATCTCCCTTAATTTTAAATATATTTCTATTATTTTCAATCCACACCTGTATTTGTCATCTAACACCCCTTTCATAGCAAAGTCGCTATAGCTATTATATATTTCTAATAATATTTTATCATATTTTATCATTTTCTCCAAATCATTCATCGCATCTTCGAGAATTTTTTTGTCCATTTCAATTCCCTCTCCTTATTTAAAAATGTTATAATATATATTCTACATTTACCAAAAATTTCCTTCTTAGGAAAAAAGAAATTTAGTGGTATAATAATTTCGAGGTGATATCATGACGGAAAAATTATACTATTACGATTCGTATAAGACTGAATTTACAGGAAATGTAGTTGAGGTAAGACCATACGGAGAAAAGTATGCAGCCATATTGAAAGGTACATATTTTTATCCAGAATCAGGAGGTCAACCTTCAGACATTGGTTATATAGGTGATGCAAAAGTTTTAAGAGTAGCAATGAATGACAAGATAATATATCACATAATTGACAAATCCATTGGCACAGGTGAATATCAGTGCAAAATAGATTTTGAAAGACGATTTTACAATATGCAGCAACATACCGGCCAGCATATATTATCAGCTGCCTTTGTTGAGCTTTTTAATGCTTCAACTGATAGTTTTCATATTGGTGAGGATTTATCCCACATAGATATAGATAAGCCAGACCTTTCAGAAGTCGATATTATGTCTGTTGAAGTCCGTGCAAATGAATTAATATATAATAATATCCCTGTCTCTGCATATATTGTTACATCAGAAGAGGCTACAAAGCTTCCTCTGCGGAAACATCCTTCTGTCTATAATAACATCAGAATAGTGGAAATAAAAAACTATGATTATTCACCATGTGGTGGCACACACGTCAGTAATACTGGTGAAGTAGGCATCATAAAAATAATAAGGTGGGAAAATACAAAAAATAAGCTCCGTATTTATTTTGCATGCGGCAAAGGGGCATTATTATATTTTCAAGAGATAAACCATACAATCCAGGAAATAGCAAACCGTTTTTCGACCAATGTAAACGACATTCTAAATCGAATATCCTCAATGGAACAGGAAAAGAAGAACATGCAAAAAAATATTAAATCTTTAAAGAATGATCTTGGTTTGTATATTGCCGAAAGTTTATATAGTAAATGTGAAAAACTAAATGCCGGATACAGTTTTATAGCAAATATTTTTGATGGATATGATGAGGAACTGCTGCGTATAGTTTCAGCAAAACTATCGCAAAAGCCTTTTACTATCATCATTATAGGGAATATATCTGACGAGCAGAGATTCATCATAACCCGTTCAGGAGATATCGATTTAAACTTAAAAGACTTATTTATCGATATTTCTAATTACTTTGAGTGTAATGGCGGTGGGAGCAATAAGCAGGTACAATACAGCATAAAAGGAGACTCTGAGAAGATTTTTAGCTTTTTGAAGGAAAAAATTAAAAAGGCCATTCTGGCGTAGTGCCCCGGCCTTTCTAATTTATTCGTATATCTTTGTGCCTTTTACTTTTATAACTTCTTTAAATCCTGCCAGTATCAGTTTAGTAATCAAACCAGGCTTCCCGTTTCCAATAGTTCTACCATCTACCTCAACAACCGGTATGGCTTCAGCGGCAGTCCCGGTCAAGAAGCATTCATCTGCAGTATAGAGATTATACGGTGTAAACAGTTTTTCCTCGACCTTAATTCCATTTGACTTTGCTATCTCTATGGCTGTCTTCCTCGTTATCCCGACCAATGCACCTACCTCTACAGGTGGTGTTATAAGTACTCCATCTTTAACTATAAAAATATTGTCACCCGTGCACTCTACCACGTATCCCTCGTTGTTTAGAAAAATGGCTTCCGGGTATCCTAAATTATTAGCCTCTATCTTGGCAAGTATATTATTTAGATAATTGAGGGATTTTATCTGGGGATCAAGAGCATCACCCTTGTTTCGCCTGATGTTGGTGATAATAACTTTCATACCTGTTTCATACATCTCGGGAGGATAGATGGCAATCTTATCCGCAATACAAAATACTGTAGGCTTAAGACACTTGTTGGGATCCAGTCCCAGGTCGCCTATGCCTCTTGTGACCACAAGACGTATGTATGCATCCCTTAACTGGTTGACCTTTACAGTCTCAACCACAACCCTGCACATTTCTTCCTGAGAAATAGGTATGTTTAGTTTAATTGAGTTAGCATTGTCATAAAGGCGCTTTATATGTTCCTCTAACCTGAAAACAACACCGTCGTATGCACGAATGCCCTCAAATACTCCGTCTCCATAAAGTACACCATGGTCATAGACAGAGATTGCTGCTTTATCAGCATCGACATATTCCCCGTTTAAATAAACCTTTAGCATTATTTGAAACCCCCTATAAATTTTTCTTTCAATTTTACTCTAAAATTTATTTTTTGTAAAGTAATAATTATAAATAATCCAGTATACATATCCTGGTGAAAAAAACTGATAAGGAGGGAACAATTTTGGACAACATAAAAGAAATGGTTATAAAAAAATTAAATGAACGGGAGGTAAATATAGAGGATATAGCGGTACTGGTATATGAGCTTCAAAAAAACTATATCCCTGGTATTGCAATAGAAGAATGTATAAAAACTGTGGAGGACGTTTTGGAAAAAAGAGAGGTTCAAAATGCAATACTCACCGGCATATCGTTAGATGTCCTGGCAGAAAAAAACCTTATTGAAGAACCATTATTGAGTATTATAAAAAGGGATGAATCCCTGTTTGGCATAGATGAAATACTTGCATTGAGCATAACCAATGTTTACGGCTCAATAGGTTTAACCAATTTTGGGTATCTGGATAAGATTAAGCCCGGCATACTCGGAAAATTAAATGAGGATAAGCACATCAAATGCAATACATTTTTAGATGACCTGGTAGCAGGAGTTGCAGCCGCAGCCTGTGCTAAACTGGCACATTCGAAAGCGTAAAAAAGAGAGCATCCTGATATGCTCCCTTTTTATTTATTGTTATCCTCTGCTACCTTTTCAAATTCGGTACCGCCACAGCTCTTGCACTTTTTAGGCTTGCATCTGCCCTCTTTTTCCTCTCCACAAGACTTACATTTCCACTTTGCCATTGTATCCCTCCTTGAAATTTTTATCCTGAGGATATTATATCATATGCCTTTTCCATAATAAAGTCTTTCTATAAAGAATTATTTTCTAAGGTGTTGTTCATCAAGAATACTGCCGATTCAATCAGCATATCCAACATCTTATCATCTATTTCTATTTTTAAACTGTTCAGTATTTCTTTAGCTAATTTCATTGCCTCATGTTTTTTAACCTCTCCATCTACGTCCTTTAGTGTCTGTTCTATGGAATATACAACCTCTTTCACTATTTTCATAACAGTATCCATCTTATCCATACCTAAAGTCTTAACCAGGTAGGGTATACCCATAAAATATATTAAAACAGAAGCAATAATAGATATAATAACAATGGCCATATCCGGCATTCTATCACCCCCATTCATTATATGAAAGGGGATTGAAACCTGTTAAAAAAATAAGTCATTGCATATATAATAGTAAACTTTTAATGGCGGGAGTATGTGGGAATCGAACCCACCCGACGCCCTTTTAAGACGTCACACTGGTTTTGAAGACCAGGAGGCACACCAGCACCCATCTACCCCCACACTCTTAAAATATTACTATCCCAAACGCTTATTGTCAATATTCTTCTCTTATAAGAGTAGGGTCTCTATCCAGGGGATTTAATATATCATAATGACCGGCAAGCGTGTCAGTTTTATTCCCCTCTATAAGGAACTGCACCTTTTTTATATCTGGAAGTTCTGTAAGAGAATCTACCACTGAATATAATGTCATAGTCTCGCCAGCACTGCCGCCCCAATGATTTTCCTTAAATTCCTTTGAAAAATTGACATAGGCAATACCATTATTTATTTCCAGGGAAATCAGTTTGGTCCCTTCTGGTATTGTCTTTGTGAGGTCACTACGGGTAGGACCCTTTATCAATTCCTTTATGATTCCTTCTGCAGGGCTTTTTGATTCATCAACGGTCCTCATTTCCGGTACCAGATATTCAGCATTAGCATCTGAAAAATACAGTTTATAGGTATTAATGTTGGAAAAATCAATAGGGCCCATAGGTCCTACCGGGTTGCCACTGGCGCCTATATAATCATTGCCGTTGATGGTGATAAGTACCTTTTCAACTCCATCCAATGCAGTAAGGGTATTAACTATCGATGCCCTGGCCATTGCTTCATCCATAATCCCGCCAAAGCCTGAAAATTTATTCAGATCTACACTGGCAATGCCATCTTTTAATATCACATTATTAACAGTGGTTCCTTCAGGTATGCGCAGATAAGCATTTTCAATTGTTGGGCCCTTCAATAATTCATCAAGTACAAGCTTATAAAGGTTATCCCCATCATTATAACTTATCTGCCTTTTTTCTGTTATAACGTCACTATTGCTTGAATTAGCATAATAAAGGGTAACCTCTATCTGTTTCTCCTGAGGCTTGACCTCCGGTTTTTCGGAGGTAAAAAATGAACAGCCAGCCAGGCCTATCATAACCACTAATAATAAAGCTAAATTTTTTCTCATGTCTTTTCACCTCTAATCAAGATTCTAACATCTCCAATTCGTCTCGTCATTCTTATTTTATCAAAATATTCAAGATAGGCCAAGGCATACTTCCTGCTGATACCCAAAGCATCCCTATATTCTGCTACAGTAATCTCATTCTTTTGAACAAATAGGCTTGAGAGGACATTTTTAAGCTGATTTTCAGTTTCTTTAGTTATATATATATCATCATCAATCTTTATTAATATACCCTCTTCCAGCATGT
Organism: Thermoanaerobacteraceae bacterium; assembly: GCA_030016635.1. Classification (GTDB taxonomy): domain Bacteria; phylum Bacillota; class Thermoanaerobacteria; order Thermoanaerobacterales; family UBA4877; genus JASEJQ01. The sequence goes on from JASEJQ010000026.1 coordinate 17,746, forward strand.
ATTCCACCATATCCATGTTTGATGTTAGTTTATCGATGGAAGGAGGTGTAAAATTGCAACTATTCAACTCTGATAATATCTTTTCCATAACTTTTCTATCATCATTGCTAATGTTCTTCTTAAAATCAGGAAGGAACAAAAAGTTATCTCCTCTTATTATATCCTTCCTCTTTAATATGTTTATCATCATGTCAAAGCCATTTCTATCTATGTTTTTAAAAAATCTGCTGTACAATTCTTCTTTAGATATTCCATTTTTCAATGGATATGAAGCGTGAAAATCTCTTAGAACATTGATAATTACACTGCCGAATTTATCCAATACCCCTGTATCAACATAATATCCTTCTCCTGAAACAATTTCTTCATCCTTTTCCATCACTGTTACAATGGCTTTTATCTCTTCAGCATACAGGCTACAGAGTCTTGAAAGTTCTGCAGTACTCAATGGTTTGCCTGAAGCGATCAGTACATATTTCAAAAACTCTCTATCAGTGGCATTCTCCAACATTTTAAGTTCATTCTCATAGCCCGTGGTATTTTTCTTTTTTTGAGGATATGGATTTATCACTAAACCTCCACCCAAGGTATACAAAGGTGAGTACGACCGGATGATAAATCTATCCATTCTCTCACATGCAACATCCTCTTCCAGCTTCAATCTGCAAAACCCCGAATTTCCCTGTTTAATCTCATCGCTGTTTATTAGGCTGGCTCTTGCCATTACCTCAGAGGAACCAATGTATAAACGAATTCTCTGATTGTTTTTTACCGTAAAGGGGCTGTCATCTAAAATTATTATTTTGCAATCTATCATGTCTGTAGAGATGTTCATATCTACTGGAGCAACTACCATACCGCGCTTTAGATCATCTACTTTAAGAGAGGATAGGTTTATAGCCACCCTTTGCCCTGCAACGGCCTCCGATACATTCTCATCGTGCACCTCTAAGTTTCTTATTTTTGTAATATAACCCTTGGGATAAATTCCAACCTCATCCCCTATTCTTATCTTCCCTGATATCAAGGTCCCTGTAACCACAGTGCCATAACCATGTACGCTAAATACCCTGTCAATAGGCAGTCGGAAATGCCTCTCAAGGTTTTTACCCTCTACCCGCTGGTATTCCTCCATTATGACTCTTTTTAATTCTTCAATCCCGATGCCGTTTACAGCAGATACTTCAACAATTGCAGCTTTTTCTAAAAAAGTACCCTGCAAATATTCTTTTATTTCTTCTTCAACCAGCTCAAGCCAGTCTTTTTCAACCATATCTATCTTTGTAATAACTACAATGCCATGTTTAATCCCAAGAAGCTCAAGTATATGGAGGTGTTCTTTTGTTTGAGGCATTACTCCTTCATCAGCTGCAATAACCAGCAAAACGAGATCAATGCCGGAAGCCCCTGCAAGCATGTTTCTGATAAACTTTTCATGCCCGGGCACATCAACTATACCAGCCTTTGTCCCATCGGGCAGTTCAAAATACGAAAAACCCAAGTCAATAGTGATTCCCCGCTGTTTTTCTTCGGGCAGCCTATCAGTATCCCTTCCGGTGAGGGCTTTTATTAAAGTGGTCTTCCCATGATCTATATGACCCGCAGTACCAATTATTACTCTTTTCATCTGTCATCCCCCAGGATAGAATAAAACGCCCTTCTTATATCCTCAACATCATTCTCACTGATAGTCCTCATGTCCATAATCAGGGTATCATTAACTGTTCTGCATATTATAGGAATATTGCACAATCTGAGACGCTTTGAAAGATCCGCAACACTCATTTCAGAAGGTGTGATTCTAAGTACGATGGTCTTTAATAAGACCCCTGGCATAGAACCTCCTCCAATTTCTGAAAAATCCTCTCCAATTTCAATGTTTAAGTCTTTTATATCCTTTATTGCCGTTAAAACCTTTTCTGCCCTCTCTTTAAGGGTATTTATATCACTTATAAGCATTTTCAATGTAGGTATATTTGAAGCTGCCTCATCCAGGCTGTAATAATGCTTTAAAGTCTCCTCAAGACATATAAGATTTAGTTTATCTATTCTCAAAGCCCTGATGAGAGGATTCTTTTTTATTTTATCTATATAAATTTTTTTACCAAGTATTATCCCGGCTTGTGGTCCGCCCAATAGCTTGTCTCCACTAAATGTAACTATGTCAGCATCATTTTTAAGGCACTCTTCAACAGTAGGTTCATATGGCAGGCCATATGATGTAAGGTCATACATTAGACCGCTTCCTAAATCTACAGCTAATGGTATGCCATTTGACCGGGCAGTCCTTGAAAGTTCTTTAAGGGATGGGGCTTCGGTAAAACCAATTATCTTAAAGTTGCTTGTATGCACTTTAAGTACCATAGCTGTAACATCTTCAATGATGGCATTTTCATAATCCTCTATCCTGGTCTTGTTGGTTGTACCCACCTCTTTTAAAATAGCACCACTTTCCATCATAACATCTGGCACTCTGAATGAGCCACCTATTTCAACCAGTTCCCCTCGTGAGATTACCACCTCTTTACCCTTAGCCAGCGTGGAAAGCATGAGCAAAACAGCAGCTGCGTTGTTATTTACCACTACTGCAGCTTCACATCCTGTAATTTCCATTAGCATCCTTTCAACATTTCTGTAGCGTGTGCCCCTTTTACCATCACTCAGTTCAAACTCCAGGTCGCAATAACCACCCATGGTATCTTTTAATCTTTCTATACAGCCTTCTGAAAGTACTGCTCTGCCGAGATTCGTATGCAGAATAACTCCTGTCGCATTTATTACCTTTTTTGTTTTTACCATGGTATTTGATTTTAATGCTTCAATCACGTGTTCCATTATCATAGATTCATTTATATCGTCTATATTCCCGCTGATTATCTCTTGTTTTAACTTATTCAGCGATTCCCTTATAACGCCCACAGTCCTTTCACGGCCAAGAGAAAAAATATATGGTGATACATAGGCTTCATTTATTATTCTGTCTACAGATGGTATTTTCCTTAAAACCTCCTGCAACATATATCCACCTCACAGTTCCATGTGAAACCATTATTTTACAATTATGTCATATTCACGTTTTTCTATAACCCTGCCTATTGGCTGTCCTATTCCTTTGAAATTTATAGCATCAGTGGGTGGTAAAGATATCAAAAGACCTCCCGATGTTTGAGGGTCAAACATTATATCTTCCATATGTCTGGGGACATTTATAAAAGAAATATGGTCCTTCAAAAATTTTTTGTTATCATATGTGCCTGCAGGAATTATACCCATCTTTGCCAATTCTATTGCTTCCTCAATAACCGGTATGTCCTTATAAAATAACTCTATAGAAACGCCGCTTCCTGATGCCATCTCATAGGTATGACCTAAAAGCCCAAATCCCGTTATATCTGTAGCTGCATGGGTATTTGCATTTACCATTACCTGCGAAGCAGTATTATTCAATGTTTTCATAACATCTGTGGCCTTTTTCACAACTTCCTCTTTTACTATGTCAGCTTTAATGGCTGTGGTAATAATCCCTGTCCCCAGGGGTTTGGTAAGTATTAGTATGTCCCCTGGCCTGGCCCCTACATTCCTTATGACCCTATCCGGATTTACAACTCCTATCACAGAAAGCCCATACTTCGGTTCATCATCCTTTACTGTATGCCCCCCGGCGACAATTGCTCCTGCTTCAATTACCTTATCAGCTCCTCCCCTTAAAATATCACCCAATATACCTTCAGAAAGATTCTGAGGAAAGCAAGCTATGTTCAGCGCCAGTATTGGTTTTCCTCCCATGGCATAAACGTCACTCAAAGCATTTGCAGCACTTATGGCGCCATAATCATATGGGTCGTCCACTATGGGCGTAAAGAAATCTACAGTGTGAATAATAGCGGTATCCTCATTCAAACGGTATACAGCAGCATCATCACTGGTCTCAGCACCAACCAGCAGCTTTTCATTGCTGATAATAGGCATATAACGCAGAACCTGCGTCAGGGTCTCCTGACCCATTTTGGAAGCTCAGCCAGCGCAGCTGGTAAGGTTTGTAAGTTTAATATCCATATATAATCGTCCCCCTCTCATATCGTTATCTTATCTTTTATATTTTCAAATGTTTTTGGCCCTATTTTAGGGACATTAACAATATCCTCTATCTTATTAAATGGGCCATTGGCATTTCTATAATCTATTATATTTCTTGCAAGTACATCTCCTATACCAGGCAATGATTTTAATTCTTCAATCCCTGCGGTATTAATATTAATTTTGCCATTAATCGCAGTTGAAGACTGAACAGCAGAATTGGGAACATTATTTGATGCAGGCGGCATTTCTCCCTTTTTGGGCACATAGATTTTTTCTTCATCGCTTAATTTTTTTGCCAGATTCAGGCTATCAAGATCAGCATCCTGTAGAGGTCCTCCAGCCATATTTACTGCATCTATAACCCGTAGACCATTCTTAAGTTCATATACACCAGGATTTTTTACCTGGCCTGCCACATGGACAAATACTGTTTTTATCTCAACCTGTGGTTGGTTTTCGTCTTCTGGAATAGCTGGTATATCATTATTTATGATCTCAACATCTCTGTTATTTTCTGCTGATGTCACTACTTCAACTTCATTTGCACCGTCTTTGAGATAAAAAATTATACTCCCTATAGCAGCTAAAATAATTATGGCTATCAATATAAAGCTCTGCATTTTTTTAAAATTCATTCCCATCTTCTCCCTTTCAAAAAACCACATTTTTTTGTTATACTATTATTGTTAAGCTTAAAGGAGGGTACCCAATGAAAAAATTCCTGACTATATTTTTACTGAGCACAGTAATTCTAACCTCTATACCTTTTACTGAAACATTTGCTGAGGACATTGACATATCGGCTCCATCCGCAGCTCTGATAGACTTTAATACAGGCCAGATCCTGTACGAAAAAAATGCTAACCAGAAAATGTATCCAGCCAGTATTACAAAGATACTCACTGCTATTATAGCACTGGAAAATTCAAATCTCAATGAACAGGTTACGGCCGGAGATGATGTATTGAATGTAGATGGAAACAAAATATATATATCACCCGGGGAAACCCTTTCGATGAAAGACCTGGTGTATAGTCTGCTAATAGCATCAGCTAATGACTCAGCCATAGTAATAGCTGACCATATAGGTGGCAGTATAAAAGGTTTTACGGACATAATGAATAAAAAGGCAGCAGAAATAGGTGCAAAAAACACCAATTTTACTAATCCGAATGGACTTCACGAAGACAACCATTACACAACAGCACGTGATATGGCGCTAATTGCCAGATATGCCATGCAGAATGAAACATTTAGAAATATAGTTACAACGGCGAAATATACCATACAGCCCACCAATAAGTTTGACAAGGTAAGAGAATTATACTGCGAAAACAAGTTATTGAAAAATACAAAATACAAATATGAAGGAGCAGACGGAATAAAGACAGGATATACAATAAAGGCCAACCAGACGTTGGTAGCCAGTGCCACAAGGGATGGACACAGAATAATTGCTGTAATAATGGGCGCTAAAGGTACAAAGGTGTGGGAAGATGCTATTAAATTGCTTGACTACGGTTTCGCAAATTACAAGCTTGTCTCTCTAAACGAAAAAAATCAAACAATAACAACTATGAAGCTTGATGATCTGGAAATAGCTTTGAAAACTGATGATAAATTTGAGGCGACAGTCCCTTCGGGTGCAGAAGACATCACAAAAAAAATAAATATTAGTGAAGATGTTTCTTTCCCCATACAAGCCGGTGCTGTGCTTGGCAAACTGGAATATTACATCGGTGATAAACTCATTGGGCACGTAAATCTTATAACAGATAAAGCATACCAGAAAGGTTTGTTTGGCAATATACATGAAATTGATAATGACTCTGAAAAGGGTATTTTAAACGATGTAGCACAAACAATCTTTATCGTATTAATTTTGATATTGGTTGTGCTGGTCCTACTGTTCTTTAGAAGGATAAGGCACCGCAAAAAGTTCATGTTTAAAAAATCAAGCGGGTGGTAACCTATCTACCACCCGCTTGGTCTGTTGCAACCCTTATCTCATCCAGATAGTTATAAATCGTATATCTGGAAACGCATAGTACTTTTGCCACATAATCTACTGAACCTTTGATAAGGAAAACGCCCTTGGAGTCCAAAATCTTTACTACATTGACCTTATCTTCCTTGGTCATATAGTTGACCGGCCTTCCAAAACTGTCCAGTGTACTGCTTACGATATTTGCAAGAACACTGTTCACATCGTCAGCAAATGTCTCGTCTACCACCTGGGTGTTGTCAGCCTCTGTTCCACATATCTCAGTAAGTGTGTTTTTAAGCATCTCCATTTCAGATATGTCATAATTGATACATATGCATCCTATTGCCCTTTTCTTTTCATCCTTGATAAAGATTGTGCTTGATTTTAATATCTTTCCATCTTTGCTTTTACTCCTGTAATTGATGACATCCTCATATTTCCCTTCTCTTAAAACCATCAGTCCGTAATCTGTCATTGGGCCTCCTACTTTTCGTCCGGTAACATGACCATTGGCTATGGCTACTATGGATTTTTGAGGATTACTTATATCATGTAGAACAACCTCACAGTTCTTGCCAAACATTTTGCCCAGTGCCTCAACCAGCGGTATAAAACTCTTAAGCAAAGGATTATAGTTCTCTTCCATTATTAACTCCCCCACATAGGTATAATATAAAATTTTAGGTCATTTTTATTACGTTCCCTCTGGATGTAATATGCATCATTTTGCTTATAAAAGCCTTATATTATAAAACAATGTTAATTAATTTCTTGGGTACGACGACCATATTCTTAATTGACTTATCATGGATATATGATTTAATTTTTTCGTTCTCTAAAGCAAGCATTTTTACTGCCTCATCATCTGCCTCTGCAGGTACGTTAAGCTTGCCCCTAACCTTTCCGTTGATCTGAATTACAATTTCAATTTCGTCCTGTACCAATGCCCTTTCATCCCATTCAGGCCAGGCCATATGATGAATACTGCCCTCATACCCTATATCATGCCAGAGCTCCTCAGTTATGTGCGGTGCAAATGGCGCCAGCATTATGAGAGCATTGTATATCAGTTCGCTCACCACATTCATGTTACTATTGTCCTGCTTTACCGACAGATAATCATTTAAAGTATTTGAGAGCTCCATGATAGCACTTATAGCAGTATTAAACCCAAACCTGCCGTCCATGTCCTGGGTAATCTTTTTTATTGTACTATGGGTCTTATATCTGAGCTTCTTATCCTCCTCATCCAGATCGTCAAATTTCCAGTCATTCTTAATGTATTTATCCTTCATATCTGTAACCTGTTTGAATACCCTGTTTAAGAACCTGTAACAACCCTCCACTCCCTGGTCGCTCCATTCAAGGTCCCTCTCAGGCGGTGCCGCAAACAGTACGAACAATCTTGTGGTATCGGCACCGTATTTTGCTATTATATCTTCCGGACTTACTATGTTGCCTTTGGACTTTGACATCTTTGCCCCGTCTTTTAAAACCATACCCTGGGTCAATAAATTCGTAAAGGGCTCATCAACAGGTACAAGGCCGATATCATAAAGAAATTTGGTAAAGAATCTGGAGTACATCAGGTGAAGTATGGCGTGTTCCACACCGCCTACATACTGGTCAACTGGCATCCAGTATTTAACTTTGTCATAATCAAAAGGCATTACTTCATTCCTGGGGTCAGTATATCTTTCAAAATACCACGAAGAGCACATAAAGGTATCCATGGTATCTGTCTCTCTCTTAGCTGGCCTGCCACACTTCGGACAGGTAGTATTCACAAATGACTCACATTCAGCCAGTGGTGATTCGCCCTTCCCTGTAAAAACCACATCCTCCGGCAAAAGGACAGGAAGGTCTTCTTCAGGTACCGGTACAGTGCCGCAGTGGTCACAATAAATAATGGGTATTGGGGCACCCCAGTATCTCTGCCTCGATATCAGCCAATCTCTCAGTTTATAATTTACCTTTCTCTTTCCATAGCCTTTATCTTCTATATATCCTTTTATCTTTTCCATCATATCAGCAGAGGTAATACCATCAAAGCCAGGCGAGTTAACCATAATACCATCATCTACATATGCACTCTCCATCGTTTCCGGCGTTAAAGTCTTGCCTTCAGGCTGTATAACTACCCTGATCGGAAGATTATATTTTCTGGCAAATTCAAAATCCCTCTCATCATGTGCTGGTACACCCATCACTGCGCCTGTGCCGTATTCCATAAGCACATAGTTAGCAATCCATACAGGTATCCTCTCATTGTTTAAAGGATTTATAGCATAACTTCCTATAAACATGCCACTCTTTTCTGTTTCTGTAGATGTACGGGTTATTTCGTTCATTGCTTGGAGCTCATATACATAATCATTGACAGACTTTTCATATACTGTACCTTTTATCAATTTTGACACAAGGGGATGCTCTGGAGCAAGCACTATATAAGTCACACCAAAGATCGTGTCCGGTCTTGTAGTGAAAATGGATACCATATCCCCCGTCTCCAGTTGAAAATTAATTTCCGCACCCTCACTCTTGCCTATCCAATTCCTCTGCATTATTTTTACCTTGTCCGGCCAGCCAGGCAATCTCTCAAGCCCCTCCAGAAGCCTCTCCGCATAGTCCGTTATCTTAAAAAACCACTGCTCCAATTCCTTTTTCCTGACTACAGTCCCACAACGCTCACATTCACCGTCCACCACCTGTTCATTGGCCAACACTGTTTTACATGAAGGACACCAGTTTACAAATGATTTTTTCTTATAGGCCAGGCCATTTTTGTAAAGCTGCAAAAACATCCACTCTGTCCATTTATAATAACCAGGATGGCACGTTGCAACCTCCCTATCCCAGTCATAACTTATACCCAATCTTTTGAGCTGAGAACGCATATTATCTATATTATTCCAGGTCCATATGCTGGGATGTATGCCGTTTTTTATGGCCGCATTTTCTGCGGGCAATCCAAAGGCATCCCATCCCATCGGATGCAGTACATTGTATCCTCTCATTCTTTTATATCTGGCTATAACATCACCAATAGAATAATTTCTTACATGCCCCATATGAAGTTTACCCGAAGGATATGGGAACATCTCCAGCGCATAATACTTGGGCTTATCACTTTCTTCACTGGCTTTATAAAAGTTACTGCTTTTCCAGTATTCCTGCCATCTGTCCTCGATAACTTCAAAATTATAATCCATGTATTTCCCTCCTGATATAAAAATAAAGACCCATCCCCCTTAGGGACGAGTCTTTCAGACCCGCGGTACCACCCTATTTGGCTAAAAGCCCTCTTGATAGTCTTACGCTTCCAAGAGGCGAGTTCAGATACTCTACCTGCTGGCTCGCACCAATCACCAGCTCTCTTAAAGGCGGCTATATCCTACTATTCCTCCAAGCCTACTATTAATTTTTAATAGTTATTATATTAAATAGAATAACCGCTGTCAAGTATTATTTATAGCTAAGTCTTCTGGCATCCGCCCATATCCTGTCCAGTTTATAAAAATCTCTATCAACAGGACTGAAGATATGAACCACAACACTGCCATAATCCATTAATATCCAGTTCTTGCCTCTTAATCCTTCAATGTGCCCTGCTTTTATTCCCTGCTCCTCTAACTTTTCCTGTATTTCATCGCAGATAGATGAGATCTGAGTTGGATTTTTCCCGGTACATATAACAAAATAATCAGCAATTACCGTCAGATCTTTAATCTCCAGAATTTCGATGTCCTCTGCCTTTTTATCTTCCATTATCTCTGCAACATAGCCGGCAATTTCTAAAGGACTGCTAAACAAAAATACATCCCTCCAATTTTATTTATAACTCTTACCTACTATCAATGTCACATCCACATCTGAGGATGGATCAGGGTCATTAATCAAAACAGAACCACTGATAAGTTCTGAAACCATCTTGCCCACGTTGGTATCTTCACGCCTGTTAATAACCTGAGTGTTATGATACTCTGTCCCGGAGAGGTTTGATATACGTTCTACATTAAACCCATAATTCTTAAGAATATTGCTTACCTCAGTCGCAGAACCAGATGGTGCACCTCCGTTCAATACCTCAACCTTTATCTCCTCAGGATTAAGCCCATACCGTTCAATGATTTTTTCTGCCTCGGCTTCAGTTTTGTCACCACTTTCAAAAACTTTAGTATTAACTTCTTCAAGAATCTTTTCTATACCTTTTTGGTTAACTATAAAATAAGATATTCCGTCTATATATCCTGGTTCCCCGGGAAGGGTATACATTTTAATATTTTTCCCGACTTTTACAGCATCATCTACATAACTCAATATTTCAGTTGGCGTCATGTTGGTTTCTACATAATTATTTATGGTCTTTAATACTTTTTGAGCATTTAGCAGCATTGCAGGACTCGTTACCTTGTCAATGAGAGCCTCTACAAATAGTTGCTGGGTTTTTATTCTCCCCAGATCCTGGTCCAGATATCCCTTTCTATACCGTACTAAACCAAGAGCTTCTTCTCCATTTAAAACCTGCTCACCTTTTTTTAAGTGTATATGCAGATTGCCTGCATTGTCATCATAGTCCATATTTGTTGGTACATTTACCTCTATACCCCCCAGGTCATCAACCAGCTTTATAAAACCGTCATAGTCAATCTTGACATAATAATGTATCGGAATACCCAGGAGATCGGACACAGCTTTGATACTTCCCTGCTCATTTTCATAG
>JASEJQ010000027.1 GCA_030016635.1 Thermoanaerobacteraceae bacterium
GTATGTTGTAGAAGATGTAATATGCAGATTAGTCGTACAACGCATCTTGAGAGTACAGGAGAAGCCTTCAAGTAAACAGAACCTTCGCCACTTGTGGCGGAGAGTAGTCAGGATTGTTGATTCTAATGGTACACGAAAGTTGTATACTATTATGTAGATTCAAACCTGGTTATAGGCCATAAACAGGCAGGTGTCAGACCGGCGCTTATCGTATCTGATGACCTATATAACCATAGCTTAGCTGAAATGGTTATAATTGTTCCCATAACAAGCAAGGATAAAGGTATACCAAGCTATGTGGAACTGGTATGTGATTTTTTAACAGAGAAGAGTTTCATTAAGACGGAGGATATATGCTCAATTTCTACTAATAGACTAATAAAGAGGTTTGGAAGGGCAGATAATGAGACAATGAAATTTGTAGAGGAACGAATAAAAATGTTACTGGGATTTATATGACGAATTTTTTATAAATGCCAGTAGTTGGTCGGCTTTATCATATCTGCCCAATATTTTGTATGCGTGATATTCATACTCCAAAGATAAGACAGGTATACTATGCCCCTCAAAATCGATATACTTTATAAGCTCTTTTAATGAAATCGGATTTTCCCATTCGCCAGAGGGTAGCCGTTTTTGAATATCTCCCATCAGTTCAACTTTTTCATTTGAAATCATAAGTTTTCCAAAATGCGATCTAATGGATTCAGTGCCACAAAATTGTACGGGGGCCACGATGTATTCGGAAAACAATTTTTCAATTTTATATGCACCGTCTTTATCGGTTTGGATATCTATATCATGCACAGGTATCTGCATCCCTTGTATGACAAAACTTGCACTTCCCGTAAAAGCCCATATAACGTTTTGATTTTTCAGGACATCGTCAATCATCAAGATGACTTTTTTCTTTTGCTCAGAAATCAAAATTTATCCCTCCTCTCATCCATAATAATAGTATTCAGATAATAGTTACATTTTACCGTACTTTACGTGTTACCAGGTGACCATCACCCTCATGGTGTTTACTATGATGTGTGCTGCCATTTCCTTTGTAAGCTGACCGTCCTCTGACCCATCAAGGATATGGAGCCCTTTGGCCAGCAGAAGATATCCATTTCCGCTGTATACGTTTAGTTCTGCTATGTCCCCCAGCATGAGTGACCTTACTGCATACCTCACTCCATCATCTACTGTGAGGACCTTATCGGGGTCTATCTCATTTTTACCTATTATCCTGTTCTGGATAGCAGCTGTATAGATATCCTCATAGCCCCCGGGCAGGTTCTCAATCTCCATATATCCGCCCATATCCATGGCCTTGACAAGCATTGAGAGGAAATCCTTTTGTGTGATATTCTCTTTTGGTTTAAAGCTGTCACCTGTAATGGCCCCATTGCCATAAAGTATCTCAATGTCTTCTTTATAAGGGCTGTCCTCTATATCTGTCAAAGGTGAATTTTTCTGTATGGGTTTTCCATTTCTATCCAGAAGGCTGCCCGAGTATGCATCCACATATATGTAACCATAGGGGTATTGGATATCCAGACGGTATATTAAGAGGACCTGTTGCTCATTTTCCTTCTGGAATTTTATGGCATAATCCTGATTGAGCTTAAAGGAATACTGTAGTTTAAGGCCAATATTTTTTAATGCCACGTTATTGGCGTCTTCAGTGGTCAATATTTTATCTGGTTTGGGAAACTCATGGTCTTCCCATGACATCTGATACTGAATTACCATGCCGTCGTTTTTGTCCACGGTTATATTAAAACCATTGTCGGGGAAGGCTATGCCGTCTACAACCCTGTCATAATGTATCTGGTAATTCCCCCTGTAGTCCTGCACTATGTTTTTTGTGTCCAAAACGGTATTCTTAAACCTTTCGGGCTGTTCCTGCTTTATAAAATCATTGGCAATCTGTATTGCCTTATCTTGGCCTATATCCTTTGCAGAATCCACAAATGTTTTCCTGCTGATGTTAAAACTTGATATCTCGCCTGTCTTTGCATTTAAGGTGAAATATGCGTAGGCGATTGTCCCCTCCGCAACCTCTTTGCTCTCGTCACTTGTAAATGAGATGTACCAGTACCTTTTGTCTTTATTGCTGTTCATGTTAGAATTGTCCAATGTCATGCCTTTAAGGAAGGGAAATTTGTTTTGAAGTATTCTGACTGCATTGTTTTCAGTAATAAGGCCCTCCAATTCTGAGAGTTCTTTTTCTTCTTCCGGGGTTAATTTGGTTTTTTCCATGGCGGCATATTGTTCGTCTCCGCTTGCCCCCATTCCCCTCAATGGCCCCATATCCTCTGCTTTTACTGTATTACCTGATACAGCATCTATGGAATGTATATAGTCAGGTTGATAGACCAGCTTTATTTCATTGCCGAAACGTTTGTATATTAGCCTTATGCCGAGCTGCTTAGAATATATTTCCCCTGCTTCCTCTATGGACAATATCTTTGATGGATCTGGAAAGTTATATTCTTCCCAGTTAAGGTGGTAGCTCTCTACAATGCCGTTTTGAGAGTTTATCCGTACGGTGGCAGAGTTGGATGGGAAGTCTATGCCCTCTATCTGCCTTATGAAGTTAAAATCATAGCTGTATGGATTGTATTTATCTACTTCTCCTTCCTCAAGACGTAAGAATGTATACTTATCCGGCGCTACCTTTTTTAAAAAACCTATGGCGGATTTTTTTGCGTCTTCATACTTCACCGAGGGAAGCCTTGAATGTCCTTTTATTGTGTCATCATTTCTAAACTGGTAGATAGACACTATATCACCCGTTGCAGCATCTATACGGACATCAAGGCCGTTAGGCTTGCCATCCCAGTTCAGCTCCCAGTATGAGTGGTTATCGTAGGTATCATAGGAACTTGTAAAGTTTTTAAATACTGATGTGTCAAACAGCGCCTTGACCTTTTGTATGGCCTCCTCAAGAGTGATTTTGGGCTCTGCGGCCAGGCCAGGCCTGGGGACCGCAGCAATAACTAACAGCAGCAAAAGAAACATAGCCGAAAACCTTTTCATATATTGCACCTCCCGATCTAATTTTATGATACAATTGTAACACAAATACGGCAGAAAATAGTTGAAAAATTGGTTAAATATCTTCAGAAATAACATATAATGGGATTAAAATATATTTTTATATAGTGAACAAAAATAATCCGGCTATTGTCTATACTATAGAAAGGGATGATGCGAGTGCTGGAAACTCTTACGAATATGCTTATGTCTTATGGGCTTTACGGACTCATAATAGGTACTTTTGCTGAGGCCATAATATCACCAATAATACCGGAGGCATTCTTGATACCTATGGTTCTGGCCAGGCCAGATGAATACATAGTAATTGGCCTTCTTACCACCATATCCTCTACATTTGGGGGCATCGGGGGTTATTACCTGGGCTATTTTGGCGGCAGACCGATATTTGAGAAATTATTTAAAAGGAAATACTATGATAAGGCCATGACTGTTTTTGAGAAATACGATGCATGGGCGGTATTTATCGCTGGTTTTACCCCTGTACCGTATAAGGTCTTTACCATACTGGGCGGCATATTCAAGATGGACCTTTTCAGGTTTACTTTTGCGTCCTTTTTAAGCCGTGGGCTCAGGTTTATGCTGGAGGCCGTGCTTATAGGGCTCTATGGCAGGCAGATGGCAGACTATATACTATCTCCAACATTTGCCATAACTACAATAATCATTGTGGCCGTACTGATTTTGGTATATTATTTATTAAGGAGGAGCAGAACCAGGAACTAGGGCGGTGTTTTGATGGAAGAACTGGTGAGAAGGGCCAGGGATGGAGATATAAAGGCCTTTGAGGGGCTGGTGGAGGCATATAAGAATAAAGGGTTTGCATTGTCGTACAGTATACTGGGTGACAGGTACTCTGCAGAGGACGTCCTGCAGGAGGCCTTTATAAAGGCATGGAGAAGTTTAAGGTCTTTGAGAAACATCTCAGCCTTTAATACATGGTTTATGAGGATTATTATAAACCTTTCATATAACGAGGTAAAAAAGAGAAGAAGAGAGGTCTCCATAGATGATTTTGAAGACCTCGTTGCCATGGTGAATATGGGTGCTGAGGATAAAGTGGACATACAAAAGGCTTTAAAGAGTTTAAGTGTAGACCACAGGGCAATACTGATACTAAGGGAAATAGACGGTTTGAGTTACGAGGAGATAGCAGATGTCCTGGGCATCCCTTTGGGTACGGTGAAGTCCAGGATAAATGCTGCAAGGATGAAAATGAGGGAAATCCTCAAGGAGGAGGGTTAACATGAGGTGTGAGGAGGCAAGAAGCCTATTATCTGAATATCTTGATGGTATGCTGGATGAGGAGGCGGGGCTGAAGGTAAAACTGCATATCAAGGAATGTGCGGTGTGTATGAGACAGTATGATGATATGCTGGAGGAGAGACGGCTTATCGGCCTTATGGCAGGTATAGGACCATCGGCTGGTTTTACTGAGAGGGTGATGAGCACTATAAGGGAGAGTCTTAATCCATATTTAGTTTTACCTGTTCCTTTGATGGGGATTTTTGCCCTTGTTTTTATGGGTTTGGCCATGGGCCAGGCCATATACAGGCTGCTATCAATATACCTGACTGTAGCTTCGGGGGTCATAACATCGGTCTTGAAGGTATATAGCAACAGCATATTCGTCCAGGCGGAGATAATATCTATGCTTGCCATTACCATGATTGCCTTGATATTTTTATTTGATAGGCTTTTAAAGGGGGCCGGGCGGTGAAGAGATTTGTTTTCATCCTGATATTAATACTGCTTATACCAACCGGTGCACTGGCCAACGGAGAGGGTTCCGATGTAGTATCGACAGACAGGGTGATCATTGAAGAGGGAGAGGAAGCAGATAACGTTGTGGTCCTTTTCGATGATGCGGTTATAAACGGCAGGGTGCATGACAGCGTGTTTGTCATCATGGGTAATGCAGACCTGGGCAGTAGCGCTCAAATAGACGGGAGAATTATGGTTATAGGTGGAGGTATCAATGGACCGGCAGGTTTTAAGGCGGGAAAAGGGACATACCACATAAACCTTGAAGGTGAGGGACTGAATGAGTTTCTGCTCTCGATTATGGGCTTTGCAGGGTTGGAGTTTGTGAGGCTTTTCTTCATATGCTTCCTGATGGTGGCATCGGTGCTGGTCGGCATGGCCTTTCCCGGATGGACAGGCAGGGCATCTGACAGGCTAATGAATGTAAAAAGAGCCATGGGCTTTGGAATCATTTCATTGCTGATACTCATTACTGCTGCCTTGATAATGGCATTTACAGTTATAGGTATACCTATTGCTGCATTTTTAAGTATAGTGACAGCGGTATTTATGGTCTTAGGCTTTTCCGTATCATCATCCTATACAGGTAGGGTTGTCCTGGAGAGGATGGGTTACGATGCAGGTGGTTTTACAGCTCCTCTTGTGGGGACTATTATTCTCTTGGCGTTTTCAAGCATACCAATAATCGGCGTGATTTTACTGATAATTTTTTCAGCGGCAGGGATGGGGGCTATAGTAGAAAATTTAATCAAATTTTAACATGGATTTAATATTGATTTAAAGTAGGTACATTATAATATAGTCAGGTGAGGATATGAAAAGATTGCTCATATTTGCTGAACCATACGGTATGGGGCATATTAAGGCGGCTCAAAATATAAGGGATGCGGTGAGGTTAAGGGATAATGTAGGTGTAAAGATAATGTCGGCAGGAGAGATGATATCTAAATCTCTGGTCCTCATTACTGCAAGGGCATACAACAGGGGTATGGAACTGGGACCTGACGTATGGGGTATTGTGTATGACATATCCAGACATAGGGTGTCGCAGTTTCCAAAGGAGGCCGCATACTACTTTTCCAGGCCTATAATCAGGCTGAGTCCTTTAAAGAGGCTTCTGGATATATCGAAGCCAGATGTCATTGTATGCACACATCCATTTTCAGCCATGTTCATTACAGCACTAAAGCTGAATATACCAATAGTCATGGTCATTACCGACTATGAGTTTCATCCCTTCTGGGTAGTACCCGGGATAGACTGTTATATTACACCATGCAGGGATGTAAGTGATGGGCTTTTAAGGTACGGTGTGCCGGTGGATAGAATTAAGCAGTACGGTATACCTGTGTCACCTGCATTTAGCAGATTAAATGACAGGGCCTGGCCTAATGACAGGATACACCTCCTCATAATGGGTGGGGGTGTTGGAGTAGGACTGAATGCCGTTGATAGGCTTGCCGGGCTGGACGCTGACATTACTGTGGTAACGGGCAGGAACGAGTCGGCAAGAAGAAGGTTGGAGGCTGAATATGCCAACAGCCCCAATATAAAGGTAATGGGGTTCGTCGAAGATGTGTCTAAACTCATGGCATCGGCAGACATTCTTATAAGCAAGGCAGGGGGCCTTACCACCTCTGAGGCGATGGCCGCAGGACTACCCATGGTAATCCCCAATGTGCTTCCCGGCCAGGAGGAAGGCAATGCGGAGTATATAGAAAAAAATGGCGCGGGAATAATAACTAATTTTGATAAACTAAAGTCCGATATTTATGATATAATAAATGATAAAAACAGGCTCAGGCAGATGAGAGTAAATGCTTTATCCATAGGAAGGAAAGACTCAGCTTTAAATGCTGCGGATATGATATTAAGCCTTATGGATTCAAGGGGGGATTCCATTGAACAGGGTGTTTGAGAGCATTTTAAAGTATGATATTGCCATCTTTAATGCCTTAAACGACAGGATAAAGACCAACATATTCGATAAGATAATTCCTTATTTTACCGAGCTGGGCAGCTGGTGGTTTACCATAACCGCATGTTTACTTATTATTGTGTTTGGAAAAGGCTATACCAGGATGATGGGAATTGAGGCCGCAACCTCTTTGACCATCAGCCACCTGATAGTGCAGGGACTCAAGAAAAAGATCGGGAGAAAAAGACCGTACCTTTCAATTTTAGATGCCAATACATTAAGAAAACTATGGGAGGACCATTCTTTCCCATCGGGCCACACCACGGCTGGTTTTGCACTGGCAGTCTCGCTGTCCTTTGGATATCCTGCTCTGTATTTGGCATTCCTGGGCCTGGCCACTATGGTTGGCATATCCAGGATATATGTGGGCATGCATTACCCCACGGATGTGCTCATGGGAGCAGCCATTGGAAGTGGTATGTCGCTGCTTACCCATGTAATATTTGTATAGGCTTTGAAAAGATAGCCCCTTTTGTGTATAATAATACGCAAAGGGGGAGTTTTTATGTTTCCAAGGCTTATTATTGACCGGGAAAAACTGTATCATAATGCCTGCCTTATCAAGAACCTGTGCGGAAAACATGGTATTGAGGTTGTGGCTGTCACAAAGGGATACTGTGCGCTAAAAGGTGTTATTGATGTGATAGTAAGTGCAGGGATTGAAAAGCTGGCTGACTCCAGGATGTTGAATATTAAGAGGATGAGGTACTATGGCATAAAAAATCACATTATGCTCATAAGGATACCCATGCTCTCAGAGATATCAGATGTGGTGAGGTATGTGGACAGCGTACTCGTATCCGAGATGGTCGTTTTAAAGGCCATCTCCGAGGAATGCCTCAGGCAGAAAAAGGAGATTGATGCTTTTATTATGGTTGATGTGGGAGACCTCAGGGAGGGCCTTATGCCCAAAGATGTATCAGGGTTTATCAATGAAGCAAAGGATTTAAAGGGAGTAAATATAGCCGGCATAGCCACCAACGTGGGCTGCATAGGCGGCATCATGCCTGATAAGAATAATATTGCGCTGCTTATTGAGGCAGCAGACCGGGCAGAGTCTATACTTGGCAGAAGACTGTCTGTCATATCCGGCGGTTCCACATGTACTTTAAAGCTCATCGATGATGACGAAATGCCTGAGAGGGTAAACCAGCTCAGGATTGGAGAGGCCATACTGTTTGGCATTAACGATGTATGCGGTAGGGATATACCTGGGACGTACAAAGATGTATTTACCTTGGAGGCTGAGGTGGTGGAGGTAAAGAGAAAGCCCTCAAAGCCTTTAGGTGAGGTGGGTTTTGATGCCTTTGGGGAGGTGCCCCACTTTGAGGACAGGGGTATAAGAAAAAGGGCCATTTTGGCCCTGGGAAGACAGGACGTAATAATAGACAGCATAAAGCCGAGATATGCAGGAATGACCATAGTGGGTGCATCCAGCGACCATCTCATACTGGATGTGGAGGACTATGAGGGCACTATTGAGGTGGGTGATGTGATCCCCTTTGATGTTACCTATGGCGGGCTTTTGAGCGCCTCCACTTCTCCCTATGTTGAGAAGGTTATTCGTTGATTGGTATGAAGTTCTGGTGTAAGAACCATATTGAGAATGATATGCAACATTAAAGCGAGTCTATGATACTCTTGATAAGTGGCAAGTGTGGCCGGGGCATCTGGCATGGACTTAAGAGGCCGACCTGAGGCATGGACGCCGAATGGAGGCGCACCTGGCAGAACGCAGCCACGAATTATTAGAGTATCAGGACGAACGATCAGGCACATGGATGCTGTTGGCATGCGTATATAGACTTTGTATAGTGGAATCATTCTTTGAATTTTGGCAGCAGTCCGGCCTTCTGGAATGTTTTTACAGCTATCAATATTACAGGACCCAGTATGAGTCCAGCAAATCCCATAACCTGGCTTCCTACATACATTGCCATCAGGGTCACCAGCGGGTGCAGCCCTATACTCTTTCCAACAATTCTTGGCTCCAGCATCTGGCGTACAAAAAATACAATGCCGTAAAGTATGAGTATGTATGCAGCAAGGGTAAAGTTCCTGTAGAATATCATAAGTATCAGTGCCCACGGGACGAGGACGCTACCTGTACCAAGGACAGGCAGTATGTCTATTATAGCCACGGCCAAGCCGATGAGGAATGGATATTTGTAGCCCATCAGCATAAATCCAAAAGAAACCTCTAAAAAGGTCACGGTCATGATTATAAGCTCTGCACGTAAAAAACCAAATACTGTCTTAAAAAGGTCTGTCTTTATATAGCCGCTGCTTTCAATAACCTTTTTGGGAATCTGCTTGATAATAAAGCCAAGTATTACGTCCTTATCCTTGCTCATAAAAAATGCAGATACTATACACACCACAGACCCCCAGATAAGTGATGGAATAGAATTGGCAATACCCATAATTACATTCACAAGGTACTGAAGGGCATTGGCAAGATAGGACATAGCCTGATTGATGGCATTCTGGACGGCACTGGCCTGAACAGGCGGGAGGGCCTTTACATACTCCTGGAGGTTATACACCTGCTGCATAATTGTATTGTATATGCTGCTGCTGTACTCTCCTACGCTGCGTGAAAATATAACAAGTTCCTTAATAGCCTGATAACCACCATAGCCGATTATAAGGCCTGCTATCACCAGTACTGCGATCAAGACTATAAAAGAGGAGACAGCACGTGGAATATGCAACCAATTCTGGACCTTTACCACAAGGGGCTCAATGAGTGCAGCAATTAATGCGGCAATCAAAAATGGCAGAAAGTAGATTAAGACCTTTGATATTCCAACGTATAAAAGTATTATCCCGAAAAACAGAATACCCAGTATGTAAAATATACGGCTGAGCTTTTCTGTACTCATATCATCACTCCCGACTATTTCTAATCCCATTATATCATGGAATATGTAAATTGCGATTAATTTGATTGAACAAATTAGTAAAATCCTATATAATAAAACAGAATGTAACTGAAAATCAGATGAAATGGATAAAAGGAGAGGTTTCAATGGGCAATGTAAGGGTAAGATTTGCCCCAAGCCCTACCGGATATTTACATATAGGAGGGGCAAGGACGGCACTTTTTAACTGGCTATATGCCAAGCACAACAATGGAGAGATGATACTCAGAATAGAGGATACCGACCTGGAAAGGCTCAAGGAAGATTCTGTATCCCAGATAATATCCAGCATGAAGTGGCTGGGCATCACATGGGATGAGGGACCGGAGGTCGGCGGCGACTATGGGCCATATTTTCAGTCCCAAAGGCTGGATAATTATAGGGAGGCGTGCGACAGGCTTTTAGCAGAGGGGAAAGCATACTACTGCTACTGCACACCTGAGGAGCTGGAAGCAAACAGGGAGGCGGCTAGGAAAGCAGGGCTTCCACCCAGATACAGCGGCAGGTGCAGGCAACTGACAGCGGAAGAGGTAGAGAGGTTTAATGCAGAGGGAAGAAAACCGGTGGTGAGATTTAAGGTACCAACGGAGGGTGTCACTGTAGTCAATGACATCATAAGGGGTGAGGTAACCTTTGATAATACCATACTGGACGACTTTGTCATAATGAAGTCTAATGGCATACCAACGTACAACTTTGCAGCAGTGGTGGACGACCATGCCATGGGTATGACCCATATCATAAGGGCGGAGGAACACCTGTCCAATACACCAAAACAGATTTTGATATATAAGGCTCTGGGCTATGATATACCGCAGTTTGCCCATGTGCCCATGATACTGGCACCGGACAGGAGCAAGCTATCTAAAAGACACGGTGCCACCTCTGTAGAGGAGTTCAGAGAACAGGGCTATCTTCCCCAGGCCATAGTAAACTATCTCATACTTCTTGGTTGGTCTCCGGAAGGGGATAATGAGATAATTACACTGGAACAGGCTGTAAAAGAGTTCTCACTGGAAAAGGTTAATAAGAGTGCAGCCATATATGATACCACAAAACTAACATGGCTAAATGGGGTGTACATGAGAGACCTGCCCTTGGATGAGGTAGTAAAACATGCCCTTCCCTTCTATATTAAAGAGGGGCTTATACCGGAGGGTTATAGCGTTCAGGATATTCAAAGGGTAAAAGAGGTTGCGGAAAAGGTTAGGGAGAGGGAAAAGACCCTGGTAGACCTGGCTAAAGCCTCCAGTTATTTCTTCAGGTTTGATTACACCTATGAGGAGAAGGGTGTGAATAAATACTTCAAGAAGGATGGAGCAGCTGATATTTTAAGGAAGGGTATAGGGGCGCTTAAAGCTGTGTATGAGTTCACTATAGAGAATACTGAAGAGGCCTACAGGAAACTTATAGAAGAGACGGGAGTAAAGAGCGGAGACCTATTCCACCCGACCAGGCTTGCCATATCCGGCAGGACAACAGGGCCAGGCCTGTTTGACATCATGGTCCTCATAGGTAAGGAAGAGACGATAAAGAGAATGGAGAAAGCTGTGGAATATATAGAGAAAGCCAATTTTGCTGTATAACCGGGCTCATAGGCCCGGTTATTTTTTTATTATGATATTTCTGAACTGTTTTACCACACTTTTATATAAACAGTGTTTTATAACCTATAAATATGCAACCAATTAATTTAATGTCCATTCCAGACGGACGATTTTTGTGGACTCGTTATAATCCATATCAAAACCCAATGGTTATAAATAAATATCTAAAGGTATAGTATAATTATACATATATTTAATAAAATTTATGTTGCTGTATAAAAGACATCGTGCTATAATATTCATGAAATTATAAATTAAAAGGAGGTAGAAGAATGGAAGCAAAAAAGAAGGGTTTGAGCGAGCAGGCATTCAGAAAGCTTAATCCGGGTGAAGAGTTCATGCCCTATGTACCTGCATCAAAGATTGTACCTGAGTTTACAGTACTTTCTGTTATTATTGGTATTATACTATCTATAGTTTTTGGTGCAGCAAACGCTTACCTTGGCCTGAGAGTGGGTATGACCGTTAGTGCATCAATACCTGCAGCGGTTGTTTCTATGGCTATTATAAGGGGTATAATGGGCCGCAACTCTATTTTAGAGAATAATATGGTCCAGACCATAGCGTCAGCCGGTGAATCCCTGGCTGCAGGGGCTATATTTACCATCCCGGCTCTCTTTATGTGGGGAGAGAATCCGGATATCTTGACCATTACACTGATTACATTTCTTGGCGGTGCAATAGGTATCCTCTGTATGATTCCCTTGAGGAGATTCCTCATTGTGGACGAGCACGGCAATCTGCCTTATCCTGAAGGTACGGCCTGTGCAGAGGTGTTGGTAGCCGGTGAGGTTGGCGGTGTCAATGCTTCAACAGTTTTTGCTGGCCTTGGTATAGGTGCAATATTTAAGTATATAGCTGATGGTTTGAAGCTTTTCCCATCAGAGATAGAATGGCAAATAAAAGGCTGGAAGAACGCTGCCATAGGTGGGGATGCATTCCCTTCTCTTCTGGGCGTAGGGTTTATTATTGGTCCCAACATATCAGCCTATATGCTGGCTGGTGCTGTACTGGGCTGGCTTGGCTTTATACCGCTAATATCCATGTTTGGCGGTGAATCGGTTATATATCCCGGTACCGTACCAATCTCTCAGATGGATTACTGGGGCATATGGAGTACCTATGTAAGATATATAGGTGCTGGAGCGGTGGCCACAGGCGGAATAATAAGTCTTGTGAAGTCCATACCCACCATCATTAATGCCTTTTCCTCGTCTTTGGGAGGGTTTAAGGACGCCAGTAAAAGCGGAAAGAGCAGGATAGACACTGATCTGCCCATGAACATAGTCCTTATATGCTTTGCGGTTATCATTGTTGCTATAGCATTTCTGCCGCAGATCCCTGTAGGCATTATGGGTGCTATTCTTGTGGCTGTATTTGGCTTCTTCTTTGTCACTGTGTCGTCCAGATTAGTCGGTATAGTTGGCAGTTCATCAAATCCTGTATCGGGTATGACCATAGCTACACTGCTTTTCACGACAATTATATTTAAAGCCATAGGTTTTTCAGGTACATCAGGCATGGTGGCTGCCTTGAGCGTTGGTGCTGTTATATGTACCGCTGCAGCCATAGCCGGCGATATATCCCAGGACCTGAAGACCGGTTACCTTGTAGGTGCAACCCCATGGAGACAGCAGATAGGTGAGATTATTGGTGTTGCAGCCTCGGCAGCAGTAATAGGATATATACTGGTACTATTAAACAATACCTATACATTTGGTTCTAAAGAACTGGGTGCTCCTCAGGCTACAATCATGATGCTGGTTGTCCAGGGTATTATGAATGCCAACCTGCCATGGGGCCTCGTATTTGCAGGAGCAGCTTCTGCAGTGGTAATTGAGCTATTTGGTTTTGCTTCCCTGCCCTTTGCTATAGGTCTGTATCTGCCCATACACACCAGTGTGCCGATAATGGTGGGCGGCCTGGTAAGGGGAATACTTGACAGGAGCGAAAAGAATGCTGAGGTATTAAAACAAAAGGTGGAAAATGGCGTGCTTTACAGCTCGGGCCTAATTGCTGGAGACGCCCTCGTAGGTATTATTATGGCCTTCTTCGCTTCCATAGGCGTGACTATTGGTTTTGATAGCCCTGTTACCGGGAAGTATGTAACATTGCTGTTCTTCCTGGCGCTGATGTATACTCTGGTAAGATATGCATTTAGAAAGCCTAAGAATATATAATAGTTAAAGGGCCTGGCCATGTGCCAGGCTTTTTAAATACCCGTAAATGCAATAAAAAATTCGTCTTCTTATATGTTTAATTTTTAACATGCTATTGTTATTTATTTGACAATATGATATAATATGATTAGAAAAATAAGGAAAGGGGTATTAAACTATGAGAAATATATTCGACTTGACCGGCAAGGTTGCTGTAGTTACTGGTGCGTCCAGCGGATTGGGAATACAGTTTGCAAAGGCGCTGGCATCACAGGGAGCTGATGTGGCCGTTGTAGCCCGAAGATATGAAAAGCTGACTGCCCTATGTGATGATATAAAGGCTATGGGAAGAAAGGCTTTGCCCATAAAATGCGATGTAACAAAAGAGGATGACATTAAGAATGCCGTTAAGAAGATAATAGAGGAGTTAGGCAGGATTGATATACTGGTAAACAATGCGGGAGTTGCTGCGGGAGATGGCATAGAAACCCTGAGCGAGGAGGACTGGAATAAGGTTCTGGATACCAACCTCAAGGGCGTATACCTTTTCACAAAGCACGTGGTCCCATATATGAAGGAAAGACATTACGGCAAGATAATAAACACCGCCTCGATGTGGGGTGTTGTCGGAAATGCAGCACTTCCTGCCACGGCATATCATGCATCAAAGGGTGGTGTGGTTAACCTGACCAGAGCCCTGGCAGGAGAACTGGCTCAATTTAATATTACTGTAAATGCCATAGGGCCCGGCTTCTTTGAGTCTGAGATGACAAAGAACATAGTTTATTCTGAGGAATTTAAGAAATATTTGAATTCAAGGTGTCCTATGAAGAGACTTGGCCAACCGGGAGAACTGGATGGTATTGTGGTGTACCTGGCCTCTGATGCCTCCAGTTATACAACTGGTCAGACCATATGTGTCGATGGAGGTTGGACAGCAGTATAAACCATCGGGAAACCGGCTTTTATAAAACAGGTCATTTATTGGCCTGTTTTTTGTATATCCGGTATGTGTTGGTGTATAATTAATAAGTAAAACAATGACGACCGTGGCCATGGTGACGGTTCTCCTGGCTCTGCATAAGTACTTTATAGACAGGGGTGTTCGGCTTGAAAACCATGAAAGAATTGATTGAAATACTCAATAGAATAGATGGCAAAGGATATAAGGCCTATAAGGATATAGAGGGTGAATACGACATGGGCAGCTTTAAGCTATATATTGACCATGTCCAGAGCGATCCCTTTGCACCGCCGTCAAGGATCAGGGCCAGGGTAGCTCAGACATTCCCGTCTGACTATATAGGCGACAGGGATAGCATTGTAGCCTTAAGTGACTATCTGACAAGGCAGTTTGCTAAAAACATATATAAATTTAATACTAAGGGAAGGGGTACAGGGAAGAGCTTTCTTATATCCATTGACTGTGGAGGGCAGGAGATACTGGAGAGGACATCCATATACATTACTCAAGAGTATGTAGAGGCCAGGTTTGAGGTGGGATTGCCTGCTGCGGGCAGAAGGATACTGGGCAGAGAGGCAGCCCAAATTTTTGAGGAGACCATACCGTCCATAGTGAAAAATGCGCTACTATTTAACAGTACAGATAGGAGAGAGGCAAAGAAATTTATAGAGCTCTATAAGGACCAGCAGTATATAAGGAGGGCCCTTAAAGCTAAGGGGCTTATAGCCTTTGTGGCTGATGGTTCTATCCTGCCCAGGGAGAGCGGTATAAGTGAGAAGCCACTTAAGAATGCAATCCCATTTAAATCTCCTGATACCATGAGGGTATCCATCAGCCTGCCCTATGGTGGGACCATTACAGGTATGGGTATACCTGAAGGGGTGACCCTCATCGTGGGCGGCGGTTATCATGGCAAGAGCACACTGCTCAAGGCCCTGGAAAAGTGTGTATACAACCATATTCCAGGGGATGGAAGGGAGCATGTTATCACTATTGATGATGCTGTAAAGATAAGGTCTGAGGATGGCAGATATATTGAGAATGTAGATATATCTCCGTTTATAAACAACATACCTACAGGGGAGGATACCAGGTTCTTCACCAGCTTGAATGCCAGCGGCAGTACATCGCAGGCGGCAAACATCATAGAGGCTCTGGAGGTGGGTACATCTCTACTGCTTATGGACGAGGACACCTGTGCCACAAACTTTATGATAAGGGATGCCAGGATGCAGCGGCTGGTTTCTTCAGAAAAGGAACCCATAACTCCATTTCTGGATAGTGTAAGGGCACTGTATGAGACCAGGGGGGTCTCTACTGTACTGGTGCTTGGCGGCTCTGGAGACTACTTTGATGTGTGCGACAGGGTCATCATGATGGACAGCTTTATTCCCCATGATGTCACTGATAGGGCTAAGGAGATAGCTGAGGAGCTAAGCTCGATTAGAGTGCATGATAAGGCCCCAGACTTCACCAATATCAAGGACAGGATACCCATTAAAAAGAGCCTTGATGCCGGATACAAGGATAAGATACAGTCTAAGGGCATGGAGAATATAAGGCTTGGATATGAGACAGTTGACCTGGGCCTTGTGGAGCAGATAGTTGATAACAGCCAGACTTCGGCTATTGCAAATATCATAAGGTATGCCAGGGATAGGTATATTGATGACAGGACCACCATGAAAGAAGTAATAAGAAAGGTTTTAGAGGATATGGATAAAAGTGGGCTTTCCTGTATTTCTCCTTTCAGGGGGCATCCGGGGAACATGGCCAGGCCGAGGAAGTATGAAATAGCTGCAGCCTTCAACAGATACAGGGGCTTTAAGACGGTGAGATAGATGAAGGATAGGATAAAAGAGTATGCAAAGTCCATAGGCTTTGACCTGGTAGGGTTTACCGATGCTGATGTCTTTGATATAGCAGACGTGCTAAGGGAAAGGGGACAAAAGGGATACCTTTCCGGGCTTGAAAAGGGAGATATAGAGGAAAGGATAGACCCTGAGAAGGTCTTGCCCGGGGCACGGTCTATAATAGCTCTGGGTCTATACTATGGAGGTGCAAAAAAACACGAGAATGGCAAGGGCAGGGTATCCAGGTCAGCCTGGGGCAGGGACTATCATACAGTCCTTGGTAGCATGATGGGAGAACTGGTAGAATATCTGAAAAAAGAATATGGGGCTAAGTCAATCTCCCTGGTGGATAACAATCCTATGGTTGAGAGGGAGATAGCAAGAAGGGCGGGCATAGGCTTTTATGGTAAGAACTGTTCTATTATAAATCCAGATATGGGTTCATGGATTTTCTTAGGAGAGATACTCACTGACCTATCCATAGAGCCGGATGCACCCTTAGAGCATGACTGCGATGACTGTGAGAGGTGTATTAAGGCCTGTCCGACTGGGGCCATTGCGGGCCCCTATGAGATAAATGCGAAGAAATGTCTTTCATATATTACTGTGATGAAGGGGTTTGTACCTGAAGAGATGAAAGATAAACTCCAGAACAGGATATATGGATGTGACATATGCCAGGAAGCATGCCCATATAACAAGATAAATTTCCGGCGAAATCCCACCCTGGCGCTGGACATACCCTATGATATGGAGGATCTATCCTTTATCCTCTCCATGGACAATAAGAGATTTATGGAAAGCTTTAAGCAGACATCTGCAGGATGGAGGGGCAGGACGGTGCTCCAGAGAAATGCGCTGATTGCAGCAGGTAATATGAGGATTAAAGGCCTGGCCGATACTGTAGCAGGACTTTTAGCTGACCAGAGGCCGGTCATAAGAGGCACGGCTGCATGGGCCCTCTCCAGGATAATGGGTGCAGAAAGCCTTGATATATTACACAGGGCATATGACGCAGAAAAGGATGAGGATGTAAAGAGAGAGATTGAGGATGCAATGTACTGGATGAAGGAAGGAAATTAAAATTAAAGATAATTAATGTATTGAAAGAGAAGGCATGGCAGTGTATTATACCGCCATGCTTTTATAGTACACGGGATGAGGAATACTCAAAAGAATACCATGGGAGGGATATTGAACTGATATTATAAATATCTGTTTGAAAACTGGATAAAGAACTTGAAGGATCATAATACATAAAGTATCAGAAAACGCAAATTTATACTGAGCCCAGTGTGTGGTTTTGTAAGAGGAATATAGCGGATAAAACCTGCCTACTACCAAAATGGTGTTATATCATTGTTAAAAAAATATTTTTCAATATATAGAAGGTATTTTCAATATAATGTCGAATTCAATATTATGAAATCATTTTCATAGGAGGGATAGTATGAGTCTTATCAAACCTGATGATGTGTGGCTTTTGGGTGGTTTCTTAGTAGGCTGGGCTGCTTTGAGCATCTATTTGGAGCAACACTATCAATGGGCTGCAAAGGTTACTGGTGCTATTATTGCACTCATAGGGGCACTGGTACTTGCCAATCTTAAGGTTATACCCACAGAAAGTCCCGTATGGGACGGGGTATGGAGCTATGTAGTACCGGTAGCGGTGCCGCTCCTGCTTTTTAAAGCCGACGTAAAGAAGATATGGACAATGAGCGGAAGGACATTTATTATTTTTAATATTGGTGCTCTTGGTACTATATTGGGGGCTTTTCTTGCCACTCTGTTAGTTGGCAGATGGGTACCTGAGGTGGCAAAGGTGGCTGGTATGATGACGGGCAGCTATATTGGGGGTGGTGTCAACTTTGCCGCTATGTCTGCAGCATTTAAAGCATCTGGTGATGTTGTTAGTGCCACTGTTGTAGCTGATAATTTAAACATGGCTATATACTTCTTTGTACTTTTGGCAATACCCAATATTATGTTTTTTAAGAAGATGTACAAGCATCCATTTGAGGATAAGGTTAAAAGTGAGGGAAATGATTCTAATGATAAGACCAATGCTGCAAAATATTGGGGTTCAAAGGAAATATCGCTTCAGGATATAGCATTGGCTATGGGTAGTGCTGTAGTAATTGCGGCA
Organism: Thermoanaerobacteraceae bacterium; assembly: GCA_030016635.1. Lineage (GTDB taxonomy): Bacteria > Bacillota > Thermoanaerobacteria > Thermoanaerobacterales > UBA4877 > JASEJQ01. Next base: position 18,447 of record JASEJQ010000027.1, read on the forward strand.
GTGTCTACAAAGATTGCTGGATGGATATCAGCCTCTTCAGCACCGTGGATTATCAGAATGATTTTTGGCCAGCAGTATCTTATTATAACCACTCTTACCGTTATACTGGTGTCTATGTTTCCAAAGTTCTTTACTAATATAAAAGGGACAGACGAACTTGGAACTTTTCTCATCTATCTGTTCTTTGTGGTTATAGGTGTGCCGGCCTCCATACAGCTTATCTTGACAAAGGCACCTATACTACTGGTGTTTTGTGCAATAATGGTGTTTACCAACATGATTGTATCGCTTGTATTTGGTAAAATATTCAATTTCAATTTGGAAGAAATTCTGGTTGCGTCTAATGCCAATATAGGCGGGCCCACTACAGCGGCAGCTATGGCTATAGCCAAAGGATGGGATGAGATGGTACTACCAGCAGTTCTTGTCGGTGTATGGGGATATGTTATAGGCAACTATCTGGGTCTTTTTGTGGGGAATATCTTAATGTAAAAGCTGAGGTGATTGACAGTGAGAGTATTTGACGCACATTCAGATATATGGTCGGATGTAACCACGAGACGCCTACGTGGCGAAAATGAGGTATTTAAGGCCAGGCATCTACAGCATTTGAAAGCAGCCGGTATTGCAGCTAATATAATGGTGGTGTGGATTGAACCGCCATATGAGGATGACCCAATGAAGCGAATGTTAGATATATTCGCCAGCATAATAGATGAATTCAAGGAAAGCCAGGACGTATTGATTCAGGTAAAAAGCTCTTCGGATATAGAAAAGGCTGAGGAGGACAGTAAAATAGCATCAATATTAGGCATTGAAGGTCTGGATGGGTTTGAGGATTCTTTGGCGGCACTAAGTATATTGAAAGAGATGAATGTACTTCATACCGGGCTAACGTGGAATGGAGAGAACAGTTTTGCTACAGGTACAAAGGGCGACCACAAGAGAGGCCTTACTGATTTGGGGAAGGAGGCTGTTAAGAAGCTTGAGGAAATGGGTATTGTCCTGGACGTCTCACACCTAAATGAAAAAAGCTTCTGGGATTTTATAGATATATATACAAGACCATTTATTGCGTCCCACTCCAATGTCTATACTTTATGTCCTAACGTGAGAAATTTGAAGGATGAGCAGATAAAGGCGATAGGTAAGGCCGGTGGTGTGATTGGCGTAAATGCATGGCCGGACTTTATCTCTCAAGGCGAACCTACTCTGGATAAGATGTTAGACCATATTGAATATATAGCGGACATGATAGGGATAGAACATGTGGGGTTAGGATTAGATTTTTCATATTTTTTAGACCAATCTAAAGTTGAGGGATTTGCTTCCGAAAAAACCGTTGATGGTCTTAACAGGTTTGAAGATGTGCAGCAAATTTTTGAGAGAATGGCAGAACGTGGCTTTTTGCAACAAGATATAGAAAGAGTAGCATATGACAATTTTAGGAACTTTTTTATTAAAAGGCTGATGCAGTGATAATATACAATTGACCGGTAGATATAATCTGCCGGTTTTTTATACATTTGGTTTTTGATAATATCTGTTATATAATACTATTAATGAATTAATTAAAGGGGGCTTTGCAGTGTATAAAAAGGCGGATATATTTCAAAGGTTTATTGCATATGCCATTGATGCAGTGATATCGAATTTATGCGGCATGATTCCGATTGTTGGCGGTCTCATCGGTTTTTTGTATATGCTCTTAAGGGATGGACTCATGGATGGGCAGAGCATAGGTAAAAAGCTTCTGGGGCTTAAAACAATGACCGGCTTTGGCCCGGCCACATACAGCGATTCTGCGAGGAGAAACATCATATTTGCCATACCAAATCTTATAACGGTGATTCCAATCATAGGATGGGGCATGGGCATTATACTGGAAATTGTGATATGGGTGGTCGAGATATACAGGGTGGTAACAGACCTTTACGGCAGGAGGTATGGTGATGAATGGGCGGGTACCCAGGTGGTGAGTGAGAAGGATTTATAGAGGGTGATGGAATGCTTAAAAAGAATGGTATTCTATGGAATATAATTTATTTTATTATAGACTTAGGAGTAATAACACTGGTGTACAGGTTTTTCGGTATACATTGGGCCGGTGAACCCTCTCCCTCCTAAAGAGGAGGGAGAGGGTTCACCCTTTGAACCAGAGAAGAAAACCGTGGAAGTAGAAGAAGGGACCACAATTCTGGAAGCGGCTATGAATAACAATATTATTATGAGGCATGACTGCGGAGGCAACGCGCAGTGCACCACATGCAGGGTAATAATAAGAAACGGCAAAGAGAACTTGAGCCCTATGGAAGAAAAGGAGAGGACTGCACTTCAGGGCAAGGCATACTTGAATTACAGGCTTTCATGTCAGACGAAGGTCTATGGTGATGTCACCGTGTATGTAGCCACATCATCTTTACTGGATTGAGGTGTAATCATGAGGATAGATATACCGGGATATAAAACTTTGGATATAAACAATATTGTCTTAGACTATAATGGCACATTTGCAAGGGATGGGGCTCCGATTCCGGAGGCCATATCCCTTATAAATAGCCTGAACACTGAATACAAGGTATACGCCCTTACTGCAGATACATATGGCACAGCCAAAGAACTTTTAAAGCCGCTCAAAGCTGAGGTACATATAGTAAAGGACACTGAAGAAAAGAGGACCTTTGTCATGGACCTTGCGGGCGGTACGGCCTGCATAGGCAATGGGAATAATGACACCGGTATGTTTGATGTGGATGACCTGTCAATCTGTGTAATAGGTGACGAGGGTGCATCTGCTGCGGCACTATTAAGGTCTGATATTGTGGTAAGGGACATAGTAAGTGCACTTGAGCTTTTTAAAAATCCAAAAAGGATAATAGCCACATTGAGGAAATAGGTGGGATATATGTTTGAGGAGATAGAGGAAAAGAAAAGAATTCTGGATTCAAAACGCCCTTTGTCTGAGGAGGTTTTGAGAAATCTAAAAGAATACTTCGACGTTGAGTGGACTTACAACTCCAATGCCATAGAGGGCAATACCCTTACCCTTACAGAAACCAAACTGGTCTTAGAAGATGGCCTTACAGTAGGTCGCGGCAAACCGCTCAAGGACCATCTGGAGGCCATAAATCACAAAGAGGCCATTGACTATGTAGAGGACATAGTAAAAGGAAACATGGATATATCAGAGGCTGTGATAAAGAATATACACTACCTGCTGCTGAAGGGTATTGATGATAAAAATGCCGGCAAATACAGAGAAGCCAATGTGTTAATTAGCGGCAGCAAGCACATCCCACCGATGAATGTCCTTGTGCCAGAGAAGATGAATGAACTTATCACCTGGTATGATAAAAGTAAAGAAATAATACATCCCATAGAGCATGCCGCAGAGTTTCACCTCAGATTTACATACATCCATCCCTTTATAGACGGAAACGGAAGGTGTGCCAGGCTTCTCATGAACCTGATTCTTATGAGAAATAGCTATGTCCCGGCGATAATAAGGATGGAAGACAGGCTGGAATATATGGATGCCCATATTCATTGAAGTGGAGGTTTTGGGGTTTTAGATAGCCGCTTACAAGAAGGAGGATCCACAGTATGTCCCTGAAGTTGGTATCGGTATTTATTATCTCATCCTTGAGCTCCCCACCACACCTTTCAGAGTTTGATGTGTAAATATTTACTCTATTATATCTCAATATTTAAGCTTGAACAACAAAGGACTAAAGGTGAACTTTAAACTTCATATTGACATTTCAAAAGTATTATATTAAAATGTAGTTAAACGTTTTCGTTTAACGTTTTCGTAAAACGTTAAACTTCGAGGAGAGCTGGCGAATGGCGACAATAAAGGACGTGGCAAGGAAAGCAAATGTATCCATAACGACCGTTTCAAGGGTCATCAATAATAAAACAGAAGGGGTAAGTGAAGAGACCAGGGAGAGGATACTCAAGGTTATGCAGGACTTGAACTATCAGCCCAACAGGATAGCGAGGGGTCTGGTCACCAAGAGGACAAATACCCTGGGGCTTATACTGCCTGACATAGCAAACCCATTTTTCCCGGAGATTGCAAGGGGAGTGGAGGATACAGCCAATATATACGGCTATAATGTTATCCTCTGCAACACTGATGACCGGACAGACAAGGAAGAGCTTTATATAAATGTATTAAAGGAGAAATGCGTAGACGGCATAGTCTTCACCAGTAGTGTAAACCCTGTATCTGAGCACATAAAGCAGCTTATGGACTATAAAATGCCTTTTGTACTCCTCGACAGATACATGGATATAGACCATCTTCCCGGCGTATACAGTGATGGCTATGATGGGATGTATCAAATCACACGATATCTGTTTGAGATGGGCCACAGGGATATTGCGTATATAGGCGGTCCGAGCTTAAGTGCTACTGCAAAGCACAGGTACGAGGGTTTTGAGTATGCGTTGAGGGAGTATGGAGTAGGGTTGGATGATGTCCTTATAGAAGAGGGAAATTATAAGATATCCGGCGGCAAAGAGGCTATGGCAAGGCTTGTAGAGAAGGGTATGGACTTTACTGCTGTAGCCTGTGCCAATGACCTTATGGCGGTAGGCGCCATGGAGGTATTAAAGGATAAGGGCTACAGGATACCTGAGGATGTCTCGGTAACCGGGTTTGATGATATACAGCTTTCGGGGCTTATAGAGCCCAAACTCACTACTGTCGCTCAGCCCTGCTATGAGATGGGTGCTGTGGCCACCAGGATGCTCATTAAACTTATTGAAGGCCAGGCCCTGGAGGAGCAGGAGATAAAGTTAAAGCCCAGGCTTGTCATAAGAAATTCAGTGAAGAGGGTGATTTGATGAAGGCGGTTGTCATAGGCAGCATAAACATGGACTTTACCATGGGTGTGGAGCACCTGCCTGCAAAAGGTGAGACCATTGCCGCCAGGTCTTTTAAGGAGAGTCCGGGAGGAAAGGGGGCCAACCAGGCAGCAGCCCTCTCCAGATTGGGTGCAGATGTGATGATGATAGGCGCAGTCGGCAGGGATGGCATGGGGGAAATCCTGATAAGGTCGCTGGCAAGAGAGGGTATCGATACGAGTGGGGTCAAGGTGGCAGATGCGTCCACAGGTAATGCCTTTATAAGTGTTGATGAAGCAGGGAACAACACCATAGTCGTATATCCGGGTGCTAACTATGAACTAAATATGGACTGGGTAGAGTCATTTAAGGAACATATACAGGTGTCTGATTTTGTTATCCTGCAGATGGAGATAGCTGTGGACACGGTGGTGAAATCCATTGAGATGGCCAGAAAGCAGGGGACAAGGGTGATATTAAACCCGGCACCGGCCAGGCCGCTGCCTGACCATGTATATCCTATGATAGATATAATAATCCCCAATGAGACAGAGCTTGCACTGCTTACCGGGACAGACGACATAAGGGCAGGAGCAAAGCAGCTGCTCAAAAAAGGTGTAAAGGCAGTGGTGGTAACACTCGGGGATAAGGGTTGCTTTTATGCAGACCATGATAAAGAGATTACTATGGAGGGCTTTGAGGTAAAGGCAGTAGATTCCACTGCTGCAGGTGATGCCTTTATAGCTGGCCTGACCGTATCACTCGGTTATGGAGATGACATAAAGGCGGCAATTAGATTTGCCAATGCGGTAGGTGCCCTTACTGTCACAAAGGCAGGGGCTCAGGATTCCATTCCGGTATATAAAGAGGTAGAGGATTTTTTAAGGAGGCATGAGAAATGAAAAAGACAGCACTTATAAATCATAGACTCTCTGAGGTAATTGCCATGATGGGGCACAAGGATACCATGACCATCGCTGACAGCGGCCTTCCCATACCAAAGAGCGTGGAGAGGATAGACCTGGCTTTAACCCGTGGGATTCCTACATTCTTAGATACACTTAAGGTTACCCTGTCGGAGTTAAATGTCGAGGAGGCAATAGTCGCCAGCGAGATGAAGAATGTCAGCCCCGAGGTTTATTCAGAGGTAAAGAAAATACTGGGAGATGTGCCTATAGTGGAGGTGCCTCATGAGGAATTGAAGCTCATGACTAAGGATAGTATGGCTGTGGTGCGTACAGGAGAATATACGCCTTACTGTAACATCATATTGAGGTCCGGGGTGGTGTTCTAAATGCCGCTTCTTGAAATGACAGGGATAAGCAAGGAATTTCCGGGGGTTAAAGCGCTGCAAGATGTAGAGCTCACACTGGAAAAGGGAGAGGTACTGGCACTCCTTGGTGAAAATGGAGCCGGAAAGTCTACTCTGATGAAGATTTTGAGCGGCGTCTACAGGATGGACAGGGGAGAAATCAGGATAGATGGAAAGCCTGTAGAGATTAGCAGTGTCTGGGATGCTGCCAGGCTCGGCATAGGCATAATACACCAGGAACTCAACCTGATACCCGACCTTGCAGTATATGAAAACATCTTTCTGGGCCGGGAAAGGATAAATCCGATAGCCCGACGCATTAATAAAGTCTACCTGAAAGATGAGAGTGAAAAACTTCTGGATAAACTCGGTGTGAAAATAGATGTAAATAGGATTGTCAGAAGTTTGAGTATTGCGGAACAGCAGATGGTGGAGATAGCCAGGGTACTCTCAATGGACTGCCGCATAATCATAATGGATGAGCCTACCGACGCACTGACAACTGATGAGGTAGAAAAACTGTTTGAGGTAATAAGGTCACTGAGGGATGACAACAAGGGTATTATATTTATAAGTCATAAAATAGAGGAAATCATGGAGATCGCAGATAGGGTAGAGGTCTTAAGGGATGGGCGGTACATCGGCACAAGAGCTGTCAAGGATACCACTCCTGATGAGCTTATAAACATGATGGTGGGCAGGGAGCTCAAGGACAAATTTCCAAAGGTTAAGGCCGAAACCGGTGATGTGGTGCTGGAGGTGCGAGACCTGAATGTACCTGACTTTTTGCATGATATTAGCTTTAAAGTGAAAAGGGGAGAGGTCTTGGGGATTGCTGGACTTATCGGCGCTGGACGGACAGAACTGGGCAAGACGCTTTTTGGGGTATATAGGCACACGGGAGAGATTTTACTGGACGGAAAGCCCATAGATATCAGGTCTCCAGGAGATGCTATAAAAGCGGGTATAGTATATCTAACCGAGGATAGGAAGGGAGAAGGGCTATTTCTTGATAAGAATGTAGCGTACAACATAACCCTGTCAAAACTCAGGGATTTTACAGGGAAGCTGAACAGGGTTTTAAGAGCAAAGGAGCAGGAAGTGGTCAGCGACTACATTGATAAGATAAGGATAAAGACCCCATCCCAATCCCAGCTTGTTGGCAACCTGAGCGGTGGGAATCAGCAGAAGGTGGCTTTAGCAAAATGGCTTTTGACAGACCCGAAGGTGCTCATTCTGGATGAGCCTACCAGGGGTATTGATATAGGGGCTAAGGTGGAGATATATAACCTGATTAATGGTTTAAAAAAGAATGGAGCAGCGATAATAATGATTTCTTCAGAGCTCCCTGAGATACTTGGCATCAGCGACAGGATACTGGTGATGCATGAAGGTCGGATTACCGGGGAATTGAATGACCATGAGGCAACGCAGGAAAAAATCATGCGGTATGCAGTCAACCTATAGGGGGTATTTGCTTTGGAACAAACTAAGAACAATAACTGGTCAGGTTTTTTACGTGGGATGCAGTCATTTGTAGGGCTGATAGCCCTGTGCGCAATATTGAGTTTACTGTCACCCAGGTTTTTGACCGCTTCCAACATCCTGAATGTCTTGAGGCAGACATCATTAAATGCAGTGATGGCCATAGGGATGACCTTTGTAATACTTACTGGAGGTATTGACCTCTCAGTAGGGTCGGTTCTGGCGTTCTCCAGCATAGTTGCTGCCGGCCTGGCCCATTCCGGGGTGAACGCAATTACTGCAATCTTCGCAGGACTCATAATTGGTACAGTGCTTGGGTTTATAAACGGCCTGGCCGTCACCAAGGGTAATGTCCCACCGTTTATCGCCACCCTCGCCATGATGACCATGGCCAGGGGTGCAACACTGGTTTACTCCAATGGACAGCCAAAGACTGGGCTGGGCGAAGGATTTTACTTCCTGGGAAATGCCAGGATAGGTTCAATACCCTTTCCTGTCATAGTATTGCTGGTAGTCTTCATCATAGCATACTACATCCTCAGCGAAACAGCTACAGGAAGATACATCTATGCAACGGGAAGCAATGAAAATGCAGCAAAGCTTACAGGGATAAAAACTGACAGGGTGAAGCTTCTGGTATATTCCATATCTGGTTTTACAGCAGCATTGAGTGGCATGATGGTCACATCAATGCTCAACTCTGCTCCACCCACAGCCGGTACCGGTGCAGAACTGGATGCCATAGCTGCTGTGGTGTTGGGAGGTACAAGCCTTTCTGGAGGCCAGGGCGGGGTGGTTGGCACCATAGTAGGCGCACTGATTATAGGTGTTTTGAATAACGGCCTCAACCTTTTGAATGTATCATCGTACTATCAGCAGTTGATTAAAGGCGCAGTAATACTTATGGCTGTATTAATTGATAGGAGAAGAAGGTAGAAATACCTTTTTCAATAAAAAAATTTTAGGAGGGGTAATATGAAGAGGTTAGTGTCAGCAATGCTTATAATGCTTCTCGTGGTAGGCCTGGTGGCCGGATGCGGTACCAGCCAGCCACAGCAGCAGCAAAACCAGCCTTCAGATCAGCAGAACCAGCAGAGTGAAGGGCCGAAGAAGATAGGTCTTGTTATCTCCACACTCAACAACCCATTCTTTGTCACTCTAAGGGATGGAGCACAGAAGAAAGCTGATGAGCTGGGTTATCAGCTTATCGTATTGGATTCCCAAAATGATTCAGCTAAGGAACTCTCCAATGTCCAGGATGTACTGCAGCAGGGCATAAGCGTGCTAATGATAAATCCAGTGGACAGTGATGCCGTAGCCAATGCCGTAAAACTGGCCAATGATGCTAAAATACCGGTAATAACTCTGGACAGGAGTGCTAATGGCGGCGAGGTAGTAACCCATATAGCATCAGATAATGTTGCCGGAGGAAAGATGGCAGGCGACTTCATAGTTCAGAAATTGAATGGTAAGGGCAAGGTGGTACAGCTTGAAGGCATTCCTGGAGCTTCAGCAGCCAGGGATAGGGGCCAGGGCTTTACAGATGCCATAAAAGGCACGCAGATTGAACTGGTAGCTTCTCAGCCTGCGGATTTTGACAGAACCAAAGGAATGACTGTAATGGAGAATATCCTACAGGCACAGCCCCAGATAGATGCAGTTTTTGCCCAGAATGACGAGATGGCCTTGGGTGCACTCCAGGCCATAGAGTCTGCAGGGAGACAGGGCATAATGATAGTCGGCTTCGATGCTACTGATGATGCAGTAAAGGCAGTAAACGATGGCAAGATGGCTGCTACAGTAGCCCAGCAGCCAGAGCAGATAGGCTCTCTGGGTGTAGAAAATGCTGACAAGGTTATAAAGGGCCAGCAGGTACCAAAATATACACCAGTGGATTTAAAACTAATAACAAAGTAATAAAAAAATCCCCGACAATGTCGGGGAT
>JASEJQ010000028.1 GCA_030016635.1 Thermoanaerobacteraceae bacterium
ACTTAAGTGAGATTGATAGAAAGCCGCGATACATGCCTCTCTACCGTGTATTGGGTGGCTGTCTTGGTGCATCCATGTCAAAAATTATTATACATGAATATATAAGGTGGGGATGATAAATGGACAGCAGGATATATATAATAGGTCATAAAAATCCTGATACTGATTCCATATGTTCTGCCATTGCATATGCATACTTTAAAAGACAGCACAGTGGAATGGATGCAGTGCCATGCAGACTGGGTCCGGTTAATGCGGAGACCCGGTTTGTCTTAAACTACTTCGGGCTGGAAGAGCCTGAGTATATAGAGAACGTCTACACTCAAATAAGAGATATTAACTACGATAGGCCGCTATCTGTAAACGGTGCCTGGCCAATGCTGGCCGCATGGCAGCTCATGCAGGAGTCCGGTATAAGGACGGTCTGTGTGGTTGACGATAGTGGAAAATTTCTCGGCCTGGCCACCTTAGGCGACTTAGCCAAGGTATACCTTTCTCAGATGAATAGTTTAGAAAAATTCAGCATACCCGTAAATAACGCAGCCAGCGTCCTCTCCGGCGAAATCATCACTCCGGGTAAGGGCCAACTGGGCGGCAGCCTCATGGTAGCAGCCATGTCCTTAGATGAAGTGGTAAAAAGGATATGCCCAGGAGATACCATAATCGTGGGCGACAGGCCCTATATACAGAAAGCTGCCATTGAGTACGGGGCCGGAGCACTCATCATCACAGGTGGAATAAGGCCAGATGATGATATTATAGAACTTTCCAGGAAACACGGGGTAAGTTTAATACTGGTGCCTTGCGGCACCTTTGATACTGTAAAATATATCAGTCAGAGCATACCCATATCCTATATAATGAAGGACAGGGATATAGTGTCATTCACTGAGGACGACTATATCCATGAGGTAACAAACACCATGTCCCGGTACAAATACCGCAACTTTCCCGTGATAGATGAGAGCGGTGCTGTAATCGGCCTGATATCCAGGCGCCATGTCTTAGATTATGAGGCAAAAAAAGTTATACTAGTAGACCATAATGAATTCTCGCAAACAGTGGACGGGATAAATGAGGCGAATATACTGGAGATAATAGACCACCACCGCCTCGGCGGAGTGGCGACCGATAAGCCCATACTCTTTAAAAACCAGCCTGTTGGATGTACATCCACCATTATCTATGAAATCTATGAGGATGCAGGTGTAATGCCGCCATCGGAAATAGCCGGCATAATGTGTGCAGCCATCATCTCCGATACGCTGATATTCAAGTCGCCCACATGTACCCCTAAGGACATAGAGGCAGCACACAGTCTGGCTTCCATTGCCGGGATTGATATCAAAAGCTTTGCCGGCATGATGTTCAAGGAGGGCACATCCCTTGATGGAAAGAGCCCTGAGGATATATTCTTCACTGACTTTAAAGAGTTCCATGTAGACGACTTTACCATTGGCGTAGGGCAGATAAATGTCCTGGCTGACCCGGGAAACATTAAGAGGGATATACTCTCATACATGAAAGGTCTTAAGGAAAAAGGGGGCTATGATGTCTTGCTGCTGATGCTGACAAATATCATAGATGAGGGTTCCGAGGTCCTCTGGGTTTCTGATTACAGGGATATACTGGAGAGGGCTTTTTCTATTGATATTGACAGCGACAGTTTCTACCTCCCCGGTGTGGTTTCCAGGAAAAATCAGGTAATTCCGCCGATTATCAGGGCAGTGAAATCATTGCAGAAATAAATGAGGCGAATATAGATGTATTTTTCATTTTCTTTAACCTTAATAATAGTTTCAGCCATAGGACTCTATTATGCACAAAAAGTAAAGACCCTGAGCGATTTTAATGTGGGAGGCGGAAAACTGGGGTCATCCATGGTGAGCGGCAACCTTGCCGGCATAGTGCTGGGCGGTGCATCTACCATAGGTACTGCAGAGATCGCCTATACATCCGGCTTTAATTCACTACTGTATGTCCTGGGTACTACAACTGCCCTTATAATCCTCGGGATATTTTATGCACGGCCTATAAAGTGCTCCGGGGTATATACCATAGGCGGGTTTATGGTCCCCACATATGGGAAGAGGATAAGTCTCTTTGTAAGTATATTCTCAGCCATATCCATAGTCATGGGGCTTATATCCCAGATACTCTCCTCTACTGCCCTGTTTATGACCGTTACTAATCTTAATATATCCGTTTCTATAGCGCTGTCTGTGGTGTTAATTGTCCTGTATGTGCTCTTTGGTGGGTTTTTAAGCGCCAGTGTAATCGGGACCATGAAGATATACCTATTATATGCAGGGTTTCTAATCGCAGGTAGCGTAGCTGTATCAGGGCTGGGTGGGCTTATGGGCCTGGTCACGGGTTTCCCTGCTTCAGCATTTAACCCATTAAACAGGGGTGTATGGCCTGGCCTCTCCTCATACTTTTCCTCCATAATAGGCATACTCTCCACCCAGGCATACTTCCAGGCAGTCTATTCAGCCAAGGACATAAAGACCGCAAAGACAGCCTGCTTTACATCGGCAGCCCTGAATCTGCCTATAGGCATCTTATGTGCCATCATAGGCATGTATATGGGTAAGAATTATCCCGGAATAGAGCCCAAAATGGCCCTCACCCTTTTCAGTATGAAGGTTTTAAACCCATACATAGGCGGCCTCGTCCTGTCTATACTCCTAGTTTCTGTCATTATCACATCCTCGGGGCTGCTCCTGAGCATATCCACCCTGCTCTCCAAGGACATATACAAGGGGTTTATAAACCCTGCTGCCGATGATAAAAGGGAACTCCTTACGGAGAGGCTTATAATAATAGGGTTTGGAATAGTATGTGCGGTCCTCACCATGTCCCTATGGGGCACACCCATACTGGAGTTTACATACATATCCATGGGGATAAGGGGACTTGCTGTATTCCTGCCTCTGCTTGCAACCATGTATTTTAAAGAAAATATCACAGCAAGGTCGGGAATACTATCTGCATCCTTGTCACCACTGCTATATATTGTCCTTTTCATCATGAAAGTCGATGCGGCTCTGTATATAGCCCTTGCATTTGCTTTTGCAGTACTCCTATGGCCAGGCCTGGCCGCCAGAAATTTGCATATTATTAAATTGTTGAACAAATTATTTCCCGGGAAATAATTACTCCCCGGGATTTTTCTTCTCTTCCTTTTCCTCCACGAGTTTTACTGTACCCTTATCGGGCCTTTCTATCTCTATGGTGCAGTTGGCCACCAGTGCAACGGCTGCACCCACCAGGGTAAGCTGCGGCAGCAGGATGGTGGATATGGCACCCGCTGTGACGGGTATGTCCATTATCACCCTGTCGTCCTTTTTTATCCTTATCTTGGTCACGTTGCCCTTTTTGACAATCTCTTTCACCTTGTCAATCAGGTCTGCTCCGGCCACTGTCATGCTCTCGGTCCAGGACTTTTTATTGTCCTCCAAGTATATGAGGGCCTTCACCACATCGCCGTCATTCTCATCCAGGGCTTCTTTTGCCTCCTTGTAGCTGACTCCGGTCCTATCCCTTATGGTGTCTATCTTCTCAAGTTCGTCCATGGGCTCATCCCTTTCTTAATTTATTATCTATCCATACTATACTATAGATATTCTTGACAATTTTTATTCATCCTTCTATCATTTCACTGTACAAAGTAGGAAAAGGCGGCATGTAAAGGTCGGAGGCACCATAAGGTGAGATTTAGCCGCTCGTAGACTCGAAACAAGCGCGACTGGGGCATCTGGCATGGACTTAAGAGGCCGACCTTAAAGCATGGACGCCGAATGGAGGCGTACCCGGCGGAACGCAACCACGAATTATTAGAGTATCAAGACGAACGATCAGGTGCATAGATGTTGCTATCATTCGTGGAATACTGCTTTGTACACTAAAATCATCTATGATTTCATTTATTATCATGAGGTAGAAGCGGTATTATCCTGCCGACCAGGTTGGTGATTGGAAGTGTCTGCAGCCATATACGGCCAGGCCCTCTCAATGTCGTAAGAAACAGCCCTTCTCCTCCAAAGAATATATTCCTAAAACCCTTCAACGACTCCACATCCATGGTCACTGTCTCGTCACACATAGCCAGATATCCTGTGTCCACCTTCATAACCTCTCCTGGTTTTAGCTCACGTTCCACAGTCTCTCCATCAATCTCCACAAATACTGTACCCGGCCCTGTAATCTTCTGCATGATAAATCCCTCACCGCCAAACAGCCCGACTGCTACCCTTTTTCTGAAAAACACAGAAAGCTCAACGTCGGACGTGGCTGCAAGGAAACTCTCTTTCTGGCATATTATGGACTCACCTGCTTTAAGATCTATTGCCCTTATCTCCCCGGGAAAAGAACTGCCAAAAGCGATAGTAGCATCGCCGCTGCTGCAGGTATATGTCACCATAAAGAGCGATTCACCTGAAAACATGCGGCCGAGACCCCTCATAAAACCGCCACGCATATTGGTATCCATGGAGACATTGTCTGTCATCCACGCCATGGCCCCACTCTCCGTGAACATTGATTCACCGGCCTTCAGCTTTACCTCAACTACCGGGAAATCACCACCCATTATCTTGTATTCCATTTTATAGCGCCTCCATTCTTTATCCATCCCCAGGCCTGCTGCATCTGCACCAAACCCAAGGACACTATGGACTTTAATTTATGTCCTTACAGCATTTCAATTTTTCTCCATGCTCATAGAGATCGCCATGTTGTAATACTCTATAAGCTTCTCTGTCAGCCTTCTCCAGTCATATCCCTTGACTACATTTCTATTAGAAGTGCCCTCGCCGGTGCCCCCTCTGCACCAACCACATACAGCGGCGCTGCTGCCAGAAGGTAATTGCCCTCAGGTATATCCTTAAGCCTCAACCCCTCAATTATTGTTATGCCGTTCTTAAAGAGGGTTATATGGGTCTCATGGCCTGGCTGACTCCTCTCTATACCGAGGGAGTCTATTCCCACACCTTTTATGCCCTTCTCTGCAAGGTATTCTGCCCCTGATTTTTTAAGAAATACGAACTCTGGATTAAACCTCTCATCAAAAGAGTTTTTAGTCTTTAAGAGTATAAACTCACCCTTTTTGATATCCTTATCAGTAAGGTCTTCCCTCTTTACAGAATCAGTGAGATAGGTAAGGTCTATGACCCTGCACTGCGTCACGACTTGGTAAAGGTCCAGCTTATCTATGCTTTCCCCGCCCTCTATCATGTGCATGGGGGCATCCACGTGGGTCCCTGTATGCATCTCTAAGTGTATCTTAGACTCCCTGGCCCCTTCCGGATAATCCCTGGTAACCTCCACAGCGGGCCGTTTTTCTTCCTTATCCTTATAGACCATCATGTCATGATGGATTTGCATTGAAATATCATGTATTTTCATATCGCATCCCTCCATGTTTATTATCTCATTTGTAGCTCTATTGAGCAATAAAATCAGCCTTGTTTATTTAGTATAAAACTTGTATATTTATATGCAAGGGGTGAGAAGGAATACGCAGAGATATCCGATATAGCTCTGGGAGCAGGGGTAATATACAGGTTTTTAAGGGAGGGATTTTGATGCTCTTAATAAAGGGTGGCAGGGTCATAGACCCGCACTCCGGCACTGACGAGGTCTTAGATATACTTATAGATGGAGAGAATGTGGTTAAGATAGGTAAGGATATAGAGGGAGACTACCAGATCATTGACGCCAATGGACTTATAGTCTCCCCGGGCTTTATAGATATACACAGCCACTTCAGAGACCCCGGCCAGACCCATAAGGAGGACATATATACCGGTGCTATGGCTGCATCTGCAGGAGGCTATACTACAGTGGTATGCATGGCCAATACCAGCCCCGTTGTAGATAATGTGGATACATTGAGCTATATTATCGATAGGGCTAAAAGTGCCGATATAGAGATAATGCAGGTGGCAGCCATAACCAAGGGCCTTAAGGGTGAAGAGCTTACTGACTTTAAAGCACTCATGGAGGCTGGGGCTATAGGCTTTTCTGACGATGGGAGGGGCATCTTAAACCCGAGGATAGCCTTAGAGGCCATGGAGGCAGCTAAAGAGCTAAATACTGTCCTGTCATTTCACGAGGAGGATGACAGGCTTATAGAAAATCCAGGGGTAAACTATGGGCCTGCCGCAGAAAAGCTGGGACTTAAAGGGGCAAGGAGAGATGCCGAGGAGGTGCTCATAGCCAGGGATGCTGTGCTCGCTTTAAACACGGGGGCAAGGGTACACATACAGCATGTAAGCTCTACCCTTTCTGTAGATATAATAAGATGGGCTAAAGAGATGGGGGCCCATATTACCGCAGAGGCCACGCCACATCACCTCAGCCTTACCGAAGATGCTGTAGGAGAGTTTTACACATATGCCAAGATGAACCCACCCCTGAGGACAGAAAAAGACAGGCTTGCCATAATAGGCGGCTTAAAAGACGGTACAATAGATGCCATAGCCACAGACCATGCCCCGCATACCACGGAGGAGAAGGATGCTCCTTTTGCCACGGCCCCCAGCGGTATTATAGGGCTGGAGACTGCATTGGCCGTTGGAATGACATACCTGGTAAGGCCAGGCCGCCTTTCTATAAATGAACTGCTGTCAAGGCTTACAATAGGCCCGGCCAGGATTTACTCTTTAGACAGAGGGTATATAAAAGAGGGCCACAGGGCGGATATAGCCATATTTGACCCAGATGAGGTGTGGCAGGTAAATGGCTTTTATTCCAAGTCTGCCAACTCCCCCTTTACTGGTGCCAGTCTTAGAGGAAGAGTAAAAAAGACCATATCCAGAGGGAGGGTCGTATATGAAGGCTGAGGCCTATCCGGTTATTCATAATAAAGAGATTAGGCCGGGGTATTATACTCTTGAGTTTGAATGGGGGAAAAGAGACTTAAGGCCAGGCCAGTTTGTAACCCTCTCCATAGATGGACCGGGCTTCCCATTGAGGCGCCCTTTCACCATCTATGGCTATGATGGCAGCTATGCAGGCATATTGTACAAGGTCGCAGGACAGGGCACCCACCTATTAGCCTCCCTTAAAAAAGAGATCCAGTAAATATATTAGGGCCGCTTGGTAATAGCTTTACCTGTGCAGTATCGTCGGGCTACAAGAGGGTATGCAAAGACGGGCCATGCTTTGATGTGAAGGAGGTGATAGTATGAATACATCAGTTGAGATTTCAGGCATCAGGCTCAAAAATCCCGTAATGAATGCATCTGGTACATTTAGCCTGGCCGACTATGAAGAATATATAGATATAGAGAGGCTGGGGGCAGTGGTGGCCAAGAGTGTAACCTTAAACTCCAGGCAGGGTAACCCCCCTCCCAGGATAGTGGAGACAGCCTGTGGGGCCATAAACTCAGTGGGGATACAGAATGATGGGGCAGAAAACTTCATAGCAGAAAAGCTCCCTCCCATGAGAAGGTTTAAAGTGCCGCTCATAGCCAGCATAGCAGGGCTTACAGTGGAGGAATACGGCCTTGTAACCAGGATACTGGAAAAAGGAGAAGGAATATCTGCATATGAGGTAAACATATCCTGCCCGAACATGGAGGCCGGTGGAAAGGCCTTCGGCATGTTTGAGGAGGATACCTACAGGGTGACAAGGGCGGTAAAAGATGCATCCACCAGACCTGTGATAGTGAAATTAAGCCCTAATGTTACAGATATTGTAAAAATTGCAAAGGCTGCCGTGGATGGAGGAGCTGATGTCCTCACCATAGCCAATACCTATCTTGCCTTAGCCGTGGATATAGATACAGGTAGACCTGTCCTGGGAAATGTCTTGGGTGGGCTTTCCGGCCCGGCCATAAAGCCCATAACATTACGGCTGGTATATGAGGTAAGGCAGGTCATGGATATTCCTATAATAGCCTCAGGTGGTATAGCCACATACCAAGATGCATTAGAATACCTCATGGTTGGTGCAAATGCTGTGCAGGTAGGTCTTATGAACTTCAATAAACCTGACATAATGATAGATATAATAGAGGATATAGAGGAGTTCCTCGATAAGAAAGGCATTGGAGATATCAACGAGTTCATCGGAAGCCTTAAAATTTAAAGGGAGGTCGTAAAATTGAAAAGGCCTCATCTTGAGGCCCTTTTCAGAATCCCTATTTATCATATCTCATCCAACCTTTCTTCATAATACTTATCCATATAAGACATCTCCTGTGATATTACTACCTTGAGTATATCTCACTGAGAAATAATTATCCATAATTTTCCAAAACTTGACTACATCAGTTCAATCTATTAATATACAGGTAGAGGTGATAATCATGAGCGTAGATGATGTGAAAAAATATTTTCACGATAACAATCTGCCTTATGAGGTTATAGAAATGAGTGTGGGAACAGAGACAGTAGAGCTTGCTGCCAGAGCCATTGGTGTAGAGCCTGGCCGAATAGCCAAGACCTTAGCCTTTAAACTAAAGGATAGATACATACTCATGGTAGCGAAAGGGGATGCCCGTATCAGCAACAGAAAATATAAAGACTTCTTCGGTGAAAAGGCAAGGATGTTAAATGCTGAAGAGGTGCTGGAGGTAACAGGACACCCTGTGGGAGGTGTATGCCCCTTTGGGTTAAAAACCCCAGTTGATATATATCTTGATATCTCATTAAAACAGTATGATATGGTTTACCCCGCTGCCGGGTCAAAAAACTCCATGATAAAAATATCCCCCGATGAACTCCAAAAAGTCACTGGGGGAATATGGGTGGATGTATGTGAATAAGCCAGCTTTGGAATAATAATATCCCCCGATGAGCATTGTATAGCCATCAGGGGATATTACAATTAGCTTATTCTTTATATGCTCTTTTTAATATAACATAGCCGGCCAGAGGTGTCACCTGGAAGTCTTTTAGATTTGGTTGAAATGCTACAGTCTTTGTGTAGAAATAGATTGGTGCTACCGGCATTTCATCCATCATTATATCATCTGCCTTATGAAGTGCCTCCATCCTGGCCTTCTGGTCAGAAGTTGACTTTGCTACCTTTATCAGTTCGTCAAATTCCTTATTGCTCCATTTTGCATCATTATTGACACTCCCTGTGGTAAAGAGTTCAAGCATGGCTATTGGGTCCCTATATTCCGACATCCAACCAGCTCTTGCCAAGTCATAGTTGCCTTGCTGTCGCTCATCCAAGTAGACACTCCACTCCATATTTCTGAGCTCCACATCTACACCTAAGCCTTGCTTCCACATATCCTGAAGTGCTTCCCCTATCTGTTTATGGGCCTCAGAGGTATTATAAATATATGTTACCTTAGGGAAACCCTTGCCATCGGGATATCCTGCCTCCGCAAGCAATTTCTTAGCCTCTTCCAGATTAGCTTTTTCTGGATCGTAATAATTCCCACCTACTTCTCTAAAATCCTTTGTAGGGTCGGCATCGGGATATCCGAATGGAACAAACGAACCTGCAGGTATCTGCCCGCCTTTAGCTATATTTTCAACTATTGCTTTTCTGTCTATGGCAAGGCTAAATGCCTTTCTAACCCTTGGATCATCGAAGGGTGGTTTTTGGGTGTTAAACAGCACATAATATGTCCCTATGTTTGGATATATCTTGAGTTTACCCTCATCCTGAAGTCTTTTTATTTCTTGAGTGGGTACTAAATCTATAATATCCAGCTCGCCCGATTCAAAGGAGGACAATGCCGTATTGGCATCTACTATAAGAGTAAAAACCAGCTTAGATGGTTTAACTGCTGCTGCATCCCAGTAGTTCTCATTCTTCTCAAAGGTATATGAGTCATTCATAGTCCATCCCGTCATTTTGAACGGGCCATTACCCATGTATAGTTCGGGTTTTGTAGACCAACCCTCTGGATCCTGTTCAACCATATCCTTCCTCATAGGTACTGTCTGAGGCAGGGATAAGATGGTCAGAAAATATGGTGTGGGGTTCTCCAATGTGACCACCAGTGTCTTGTCGTCCTGTGCCTTTACCCCTACATCATCGGCGCTCGCTTTACCTTCGTTGAAAGCCCTGCCATTTTTCACATAGTAGAGGTCATAGGCAAAAGGCGCACCTGTAGCAGGATCCAAAATCCTCTTCCATGCATACTCAAAGTCACCAGCGGTAACCGGCTTACCATCTGCCCATTTGGCATCCCTCAAATGGAATGTCCATGTAAGGCCATCCTCTGATACATCCCATTTTTCTGCCATGCCAGGCTCGGGATTGGAGTTCTTATCCAGCCTTACCAGTCCTTCAAATACATTGTAGATGACGTTAAAACCTACTACCTCATTACACTTTGCAGGGTCTATGCTGCCCGGCTGTGCACCGAGATTATAGGTTATGGTCTGACCCTCCGCAGGTGTCTCCTGTGCAGTCTTTTGCGTCTCTTCATTATTCTTTGCGGGTGTAGTACCGCACCCCGCCACTGCAGAGAGGCTTAATATAAGTACCAGTAA
The DNA here is from genome assembly GCA_030016635.1 of Thermoanaerobacteraceae bacterium. Taxonomy (GTDB): domain Bacteria; phylum Bacillota; class Thermoanaerobacteria; order Thermoanaerobacterales; family UBA4877; genus JASEJQ01. The sequence continues at coordinate 10,468 of JASEJQ010000028.1, forward strand.
CAAAGCAATTCTTTTCATCAGATTTTCCCCCTTTATAATTGTTGGTTTAGGTGTAAGAAGGCGCGGTTCTTACAGTGGATTAATTATTCATTTTATTTTACATCCTTACAGACTGTATATGACCTCTCCACCACCCCCTTTCAATAAGTTCATTCATACAGGCTATAACAGCATTGAATGTGGCAAGGTGGACCATGATACAATTCTCCAGGTGTTGACCTTGTGCCACCTCATCTATGACCTCAGAGGTCATATCTATATATGTGATGTATGGAAAGACCTCGCTTATGTGGGTCATGGAGTTAACGGGTATCTCAAAGAAGAGCCCATCTTCCGGGTCCTGTCCAACTATATCCCTCATCCACTCCCCCATATATCTGTTGTATGTCTTTAAGAGGTCTTCATTCCTTGATTTAAGCCATGGAATATTAAGCAGAGATTCCTTTATATGCCTTTTAATATTTTCTTTTATATATCTGTTCTCTTCATTGTAGGATGCCGGCTCCCAGAAGTAATAGTATATAAAGCTGCGTGGTAACCAAAAGCCCCTAAATGCCGGCGGCACATATCCTGAGAAGGGCTGATCCCATTCATGGCTCGGCACCCCATGGGCATCTAAGAATAGTATTGGCAGCGTCTTTTCAACTACATGGGGCAGAGTGCGGGCCTCGCCTTCAGGACATTTCCAGTACTTATGTCCAAACTCTATCCCACGGGCATTGTATCTTACCGGATGGTGCTTCCATTTTGGATGTTCAGAGATAAGCTCATGTAGGAATGCAGAGCCATCCACATTCTCCTCAGGTATTATGACCAGGTTTATATTCCTCAGTTTGTCCATGTCCTTTAAAGTGCTTTCTATCAGCATAAATGCGGCATTGGTACTGGAAACCTCATTGGCATGGTGCCTGCAGTTTATGAGCAGGGTGGGTTTTATGAAAAACCATTTGTTTTCAGAGACAATTTCAGCTGAAAGTGGGGAGTGCATATATACTGCATATATGTACCTACCCATCAATGAGGTAGCGGCAAGCTCTGCCCTCAGGCCAGACCCATACAGGTTTAATGCCATCGCTACATATTCATCATACCCTATGACCTCATCCTTCAGATGAGATGCATAAGGCAGTACGTTTTTCGGTAGGTTTGCAATTCCATTTCCATCAGCAAATAAAACCTCTATATCTGTATCTCTCTCCCCCACCCTTACCTCAAAATCATCATCGTCATATCCTTTAATCCTTAGATTTATAAATCCTCTGGATGGTTCTATCCCAATAATCGACATATTGCTGTCCTTAGCATCATTTCTCTTGAGTATCCTGTAGAAAGCCGTAAATTCAGGCGAATCATAACTCGAGTGTATAATTGGTCTTATGAGGCCGGGTATTATTCTTTTCCCCGATCTGCCCTCAGCCATCCTCATAAAGTCCAGCGTAACAAAATACAGGTCCTCTTCCAGAGCCTCCAGTGTGGATATCCTATCCTCATCAAAGGGCAGGTCTTCATCAATGTCGCTCATGCAGATGTCAAAATCAATCCCGTCAAATCTTACTTCCTCGCCATCATCTTCCTCTATACTGTCCCACATTTCCAGGAGAAACTCCTGGTAATGCTCCCATATCCTCAGGCTGTCAGGCATGATTTCCATTGAAATGGCAGGTCTCCCGTTTATATCCACCTTTAAAAAGCCTGTCTCAGGGTTTACCATGGGAGTATCAGGAAAACACCCTATGTACCTCATCGGGTGAACCATAGCATCAAAGGAATCAGACATGATGAGGTTTGAATCCATGTCATATATGCAAATCCCATAGGTATGTTTGCCATCCGGTTCAAAGCGAATCCCATCCTTAGCTATGGAAAGCTCAGAGGCAATGAGTTTATCCACCGGGTAGAGCTCAAGGAGCCATCTTATGGGTAGTTCCATGGAGCTTATACTGCCCTTTGATAGAATGTTCATGTCAGGCACCCTGGAGTCATTCTTTAAAGGCTCATTTTCCTCCATCCTGAATGTTATCACCACCTTAGAGATCCGGCCCCTGTACTTTAATGCGGCAGGTATCACCTTCTCCTTGATCCAGTAATATCCCTGCTTATATGAGGAGAGTATATCCACATTTACCTGACCGGCCTTTGGGGATATCAGCCCTGTTATTTCGTCTTTCAGCCTTTCCCTTACTACCCCCTCCTCACTTAAGGCACAGAGCACATCTACCCTGTCGGTCATATTCAGGATGGGGACCACTTCTTCTCTTATTAACCTCCTTACCTCATCTACCTCCCACTCCAGTTTCTTTGAGACACAGCCCTCGGATTTTATCGCATCATCCCTTGCAGCATACCTCTCTGCCATGTCCTTTATGCTCGCAAGGGAATATATCCTTTTCTCGTCGATATATGGGTAGGTATTGAGAAAATAATCTGCTGCTGCCTTAAGGTCATGACGGTTTACATATATAAAGCCAAACCCTGAATCATCCAAAACAAGGCTTATTCCCCTCTCACTGCCGTCATACAGCTTTGAAGGACCTATGACAATGGGACAGTGATAGTCCGTAAGGCTCAAGGCCTGGCCTTCATATATGCATAGGGGAAATATCATTTCTATGCTCTCTATGCCCATTTTAAGGGCAATCTTTCCTATGTCCTCTATTTCTGCATCCCTGATATCCTGAGGAATGATAATAGTAGCAGTTGTTTGAGGCAAATAATCCTCTCTTATGCGTTGATACATACCATTAAAGCTGAAAAGGTCCGAAAGATTTATTGTCCTGGCGCTTTTCTCTCTATGGGATGCTTCAACATAAGACTCATCAATGGGGATATATACCCTGTCATCACTTCCGCTTAGTATAACCTCCATGGCCCTATCGTAAAATATAATACCTGTGATATCCCTACTGCAGGAAGATTTCAAGTCTCCTATATCCCTATCTCCAGGTAGGCCAGGAAACTTCTGGCAGATATACCTTTCAAGCAGAACCCCATCCCTTTCCCCGACGATTATCCTCACAGCATCTCCCTCTAAGAAAATGCCGGATCTTTCACCATTTTCTATGATAAAGCCCCTCTTTGGCCCTCCATCGCATATCCTGATGATTGGGTCTCTGTCATATCCCAGAGACTCCTTGCCTATCCTGGCGGCAAGGTTTACGGCCAGGCTCTTTCCTGCACTGTTCAATCCCTCTTTTATCCAGATGTTCCCATCGAAGGTATCCTTTATACCATCGTCATCCTTATCCAGCATTAATCCTGATAGTTCAAATACTTCATTGAGGCTCTGCATAGAAAAAATCCTTTCACCTATTTAGCATGGTAAATTTAAATGATACTATTCTAAGAACGATAGCAAAATCCATGCACCTGATCGCTTGTCTTGATACTCTATAAATTCGTGGCTGCTATTTAGCCGGGTGCGCCTCCATTCGGCGTCCATGCCTCAACTCGGCTCATCTGGCGTCCATGCCAGATGCCCTGGCTGCACTTGCCACTCATTAAGAGTATCATGGACTCGCTTTAAGGTTGCATTTTATGCTCACTATCATTCTCAATAATTCTTATATCGTCATTGATAATAGATTTTATTGTAGCATAATCGACCTGTCCTGTCTGTAAAGTATTTTACATTTTAAATAAATATTCATGGACAATATTTAAGTTTTGTCCATAATAGAAATACAGTAAGACCATACTATTTCTTAATTATGTTCTACATACCACCTTATTATCTCAAACTGTTCCTTATAGTGCCTGTAGGTCCAATAGGCATCCTTTAAAGAAATGCTTTTAAAATGTATGACATCGCCCGGCCTGGCCTGCGCCATCTTGGGTATATCTGCAGTGATAACCGTGGCTATCTTGGTATACCCTCCTGTGGTCTGCCTATCCGCCAGCATTATTATGGGCTGGCCGTCCCCGGGCACCTGTACAGCACCCAGCGGGACACCATCGGATATTATATCCGCCCCCTTAGAGTGTTCTATCGCAGTCCCCTTGAGTCTGTATCCCATCCTGTCTGAGCTCTGCGTCACCTCATAGGGACTATTCAAAAACGTGTAAATCCCGCTCTTTGTAAAGTAATCGTCCTGCGGCCCCAAAATTACCCTCACTGTTATATCCCTTTCATAATGGGGTATATATATATCCTCAAGCTGTCTTCCGTAGGTAGATAGGTCCCCCTTACCTATGCCTATGCAGTCTCCGTCCTTTAAGTACCTGCCCTCAAGGCCGCCTATCCTGCCCTTCGCATAGGTTGACCTGCTGCCCATAACAGGCGGCACATCTATACCACCACTGAAGGATATATAACCCATTGAGCCGGATATAACGCCGCCCAGCTGGAGAATGTCGCCCGGCCTGGCCCTGTATGAATGCCAGTTGTAGACCCTTGCCCCATTGAGGGTAGCACCAAAGTCCCCTCCCGTGATGGCAAACACTGTCTCCTCCTCAAATTCAATGGTGGGGCCGGTAAACATGCACTCCAACGAGGCCTCGCTGCCATCATTTCCCACCAGGATGTTTCCTATCCTGTATGCATACTGATCACACGCCCCGGCTGTGGGCATACCAAATGCCTGGTATCCAAACCTGCCTATATCCTGTATGGATGTAATCCCGGCCTTAAAGAGCTTCATTCTTCCTCGCCCCTTATAACCTCTGGCTGATATGTGCCCTCCTCTACCCTTCTTTTTATCTCATCAAACCCTTCCCTTGTAATAGCCCTGAATCTTATAGAGTCACCCACCCTGGGGAGTATGGGCTGCTCCCTGTCAGGGTCATATAGCTTGACTGGAGTAAGGCCGATAATCCTCCATCCGCCGGGGCTATCAATAGAATATATAGCCGTCTGCTTTTCTGCTATACCAACAGAGCCTGCAGGTATCCTCTCCCTGGGCCTCTCCAGTCTTGGGGTGGCAATCCTCTCATCCATACCACCCAGATATGTAAAGCCCGGGATAAACCCCAGCATATATATAAGGTAGTCTCTGGAGCAGTGTATTTCTATGACCTCATCTTCCGTAAGGCGGGCATGTTTGGCCACAAAGGGAAGGTCCGGCCCGGCATCGCCGCCATAGAGTACTGGTATTTCAACTACACTACCCTTTTTAATAAATTTAATATTTATTCTTTTATAGATCATTTCCATGGTTTTTACCGTTTCGTAAAAATTCATTACAAAAGGGTCATAATATACCAGTATGGACCTGTATGTGGGAACAGCCTCCTCGATGCCTTTAATATTCGCTTCGCATATAAAGTCCACTATACCCCTTATAACAGCATTGCATTCCTCCTCAATACTATCGCCCAGTTCCATGAACAGAGCTCTGTCTCCTGCCGGTAAAAACCTGGGTTTATCATACATCAACTTCACCCCTATGAAGAATTTGTATTTAAATCATACTCACAAACTGGGATAATGGTACTACCTTAATATTATTTTTTTCCAATCCATCTCTGATTTTTTTAATCAATTCTAAAGCTTTGGGATTATCTCCATGTACACATATAGAATTAGCCTTTATGCTGATGTCTTTTCCGGTTATTGTCTCTACCCTTCCACTCTGGAGCATTCTTATAACTCTTTTTAAGGCGACATCCTCATCCTCAATGACTGCACCTGCTACCTCTCTTGGGACCAAGGTGCCGTCCTCTTTGTATGCTCTATCTGCAAAAAACTCCTCAGCTGCTGTTATCCCTACATCTTCTGCAGCACTTATCATCTGGCTTCCGGCAGGGGCCAGCATTATCATTTGGCTGTCCACCTCCAGTATTGCCTCTGCAATAGCCCTGGCCAGGCCATAGTCCTTAGCTGCCATGTTGTACATAGCCCCATGAACCTTAACATGCTGTATCCTTGTACCTTTTGAAACCGCAAAAGCATAAAGAGCACCTATCTGATATTTCACATAGGCTTTGACCTCAGCCGGGGTGGCTTTTAAATCTCTCCTCCCAAACCCCATGATGTCCGGGTAACCAGGGTGTGCCCCTATAGCCACACCATTTTTCAATGCTATTTCTACTGTCCTTTCCATTACCAATGGGTCTCCTGCATGATACCCGCAGGCTATATTGGCTGAAGTTACATATTTTAACACCTCATCATCCATTCCCAGCCTATATACCCCAAAGCTCTCACCAACATCACTGTTTAAGTCAATACAATAAGCCATAACCATACCCCCACTGATATAGAGCGGAGGGCAAGCCGCTATGCTGTCCTCCTTCTGCGTTTTTTAAACTATTGCTCAATATATTCAGTTAGTGTTGTTATAGCAATTTCGAGCCCTTTCACTATGGTCTCTAAGGACATGCTGGGCCTTGGCGGTGTTACTCCTGCAGCCTGTTCTAAGATAAAAGGTATATGAATGAACCCATTTGAAATATTCAGGTTGTTGGTGTGGATATAATGGGATATACCATAGAAAACCTCATTGCAGCAGTAAGTCCCAGCCGTATAGGATACAGAGGCAGGTACCGTTTGCTTTACCATCTCCTCGGCTATCTTCTCTACTGGTATTGTTGCAAAATACGCTGCCGGTCCATCCTCTGCTATAGAAGCAAACCTCATCTGGTTACCCTCATTATCAGGAATCCTGTAATCTTTAACATTTATGGCTACCTTTTCTACGCTGATTTCCATCCTGCCGCCGGCCTGGCCTACATTTACAACAGCCACCGGGGAATGTTCTTTGATTAATTTAATGGTCTCATCAATACACTTTTGTGTCACCACGGGAATCTCCCCGGTCACGATTTCAAATCCATTTACAACTTTTCCAGCTAACTCTTTTACTGCAAGCGCAGAAGGATTTACCTTCTCACCGCCAAATGGTTCAAAACCTGTCAGTAAAATCTTTGGCATAATATTACCTCCCAAACTTTATTTAAAACAACACAATATAACCAAATATTAGTATGCTTATCCACATCAGTACAGCAACAGGAGCTTGCTTTTTAATAACTCCAAAAGTATCCTTCATGTTTAGAAGCGCAACTGGAACAATATTAAAGTTAGCGGCCATTGGCGTTACAAGAGTACCGCAATATCCTGCCAGCATGCCCAAGACGCCTAAAATAGCCGGATCTGCACCATGCATATTTATCACCAGTGGTATACCTATGCCTGTAGTTATTACAGCAAATGCCGCAAAAGCATTCCCCATGATTATTGTAAATATGGACATGCCAAGGAAATATGCAATTAATGTTGCTAAAGCTATATTTACAGGTATAACTGCAGAGATAAGCCCAGCAACCACAGTACCCACACCAGCTGCATTGAACACAGCACCCAGAGCAGCTAAGAGCTGCGGCAGCGTGGCTGCAGTGCTAACAGAATCCACCAACCTTCTTGATTCCTCCATGGTGTTTGAAAAGCTCTCTTTAAACATTATCACGGCAACTATGATGGCTACTATAGATGCCAGTGCCAATCCTACCAGTGCACCCAGTTTTGTAAACTGGGCAACACCAAAAGTTACAACCGGTATGATTAAAATTGGAATAAAAAGCCTATTGCCCCATTTATCTGTTTCCCTATTCTTCTCTTCAGTGCTTGGTTCTTTGTGAGAACCAATCTTGACTAATTTACCACCAGAAAGTACTGCCATTATTATGAGAAATATACCTACTAAGGAATTGGGAAGATGAATAATAGGTGCCATAAATGTCAGTCCAAACAGTGTCCAAAAAAGTGCTGTAGTATATCTTGCCGGGTTCTTTTTATCCATGCATGTATATATAGATACCATTATGAGCAGCAGCCCGGTTAAAAAATACATATACTCCAGATTTAGCAGTTTAAGCATTCTTATTCACCTCTTTCATCTTTCTTTCTACCTTTCTGTCAAAGTACAAATACTGGATTACCCCATAGATTACAGCAATAATACCAATAGGTATTGCATATCTCGACATTACCAGAAGATCTACTGCTATACCTGCTTCTTTGAATACACCCTGTATGAGCAGCAAGCCGCTGGCCGCAATAAAGATATTCTGGCCATAAAAGTTACCATAGTTCTCTGATGAGGCGGAATATCCCATTACCTCTTCATACAGGTCCTCTGGCAATTGGTCAATACCATACCTCGCCTTGATTGCCCCCTCTGCCATTGGAGCTATAAGCGGCCTGATAAACTGTGGATGTCCACCCAGTCTGAGGCCCAGCCCGGCAATAATCGTCCTCAAAACCAGATATATAGCCATTACCTTTCCTGCAGTTGCTGCTTTGATAGAGCCTATAAGCCTTGCTGCCTGTTCTCTCAAACCATGTTTTTCAGCCAAGGCGATTGCAGGCAATGTAAGCACAAATAGAGACATCGACCTGTTATCAACAAAAGCTTTTCCCATGGTGTTGAGTATAGACATAATGTCCATTCCAGAAATGAGTCCTGTTATCACACCTGCAGTCAAAACTGTAAGCAGGGTATCAACCCGTAATAAAAATCCTACTACGATGATTAAAATACCAATAAGTTTGATCACCATAACAACTCCTTTCTTTAATAGGGTTATTATATGTATTATAAATGATAACGAAATTTAATTCTGCTAACCATTTAACATTAGAAATGTAAAATAGTTTACAAAAATAAAAAGGCCCTTAATACAGGCCTCATGTTTTTGTCCACAGTGTGTATACATCCGCTCTTCTATCTTTAAAGACAGGTATTTTATTTCTCACCTCATCCACGCTCTTTAAGTCTATCTCTATCGTCTTTATCTCCTCTTTATCACTTAGCTCACACAAAATTTCTCCCCATGGGTCTGTAACCATGGAGTGGCCAAAAAATACATCATCCCCTTTCTTCCCCACCCTGTTGCAAGATATAACATACAATTGATTTTCTATGGCCCTGGCCCGTTGAAGTATCCTCCAGTGTTCAAGCCTTGGCTGCGGCCATTCTGCCGGGATAAAAAGGGCTTTGGCACCCTTTAGTGCAAGCAACCTGGTAAGTTCGGGAAACCTGAGGTCATAACATATGATTACGCCGCACGGAACACCGTCTACTTCAAAAAGGCCCAGGCTTTGTCCGCCCATTAAGTACTTATCTTCATCCATGAGCCCAAACAGGTGTACCTTATCATACTCACAAACTACTCTACCATCTCGACTGAACACTATAGCTGTATTATATAGACCATCATTTGTGAAATTAGAGATTGACCCTGCAATCACATTTACCGATGTATCCTTTATAAAAGGTACAAAAAGCTCCTTTAAGGTCCTGGCTTCCCTGTCCCCCACCCTGTCTATGAAATTAAAGGCATAGGCAGTGTTGAACATCTCAGGTAAAATCATCACATCTGGGTGGTCCTTCATAGCTTCTCCCATCAACTCAAGGGCATGGGTATAGTTCTTTTGAGGTTCACCAGGGACTATATCAGGGACTATATCCATCTGTATTATAGAAACCTCCATTTTGTTATATACTCCTCCATTCCCTGCCGTCTTTCCTGATAAGCAGATCTGCCTCAGATGGGCCGTTGCTGCCGGAAGCATAATTAGGAAAGTCTGCCTTCTCGCTTCGCCATAGCCGAGATATGGGATCTATGAGCCTCCATGAGTACTCAACCTCATCCCAGCGGGTAAAGAGGGTCTGGTCTCCTATCATGGCGTCATAGATCAGCCTTTCATAGGCCTCCGGCGAGTTTACGCCCACCTCACAGTTCTGGCAAAAGTCCATCTTGACAGGCTGTATGGTGTTCCTGGTGCCTGGCCTTTTGGCATTAAACTGGAGGTATGTCCCTTCCTCAGGCTGTACCTTTATCACCAGGAGGTTGGGGCTTACCTCGGCATTGTTCTTAAAATATGGTATCCCGGGCAGGAATTTAAACTCTATCACTATCTGGGTAAAGTCGTTATTGAGCCTTTTACCCGTCCTGATATAGAATGGGACTCCGGCCCAGCGGTAGTTTTCTATATAAAACTTTAATGCAGCAAAGGTCTCAGTATTGGAGTCAGGCGATACCTTCTCTTCTTCACGGTAGCCCACCACGGGCTTATCGGCTATACGGCCAGGCCCATACTGCCCCCTCACGCAGTTCCTTCTTATATCATCCTCAGTAAAGGGCCTGATGGCCTTTAATACCTTCAGCTTTTCATCCCTGATGGAGTTCGCTGACAGGTCCACCGGCGGTTCCATAGCCGTAAGGGTCAAAAGCTGCATCATATGGTTTTGCATCATATCCTTCAGGGCCCCGGCCTTCTCATAGTAGCTGCCGCGGTTTTCCACACCCTTCGTCTCTGAGGATATTATCTGCACATTATCTATGAAGCGGTTATTCCAGAGGGGCTCAAAAAGCGAGTTGGCGAATCGTATAGCCAGCATGTTCTGGAGCATTTCCTTGCCAAGGTAATGGTCGATGCGGTATATGTTATCCTCGCCAAAGACTGTGGTTATGCATTTATTGAGGTATTCCGCTGATGTAAGGTCCTCACCGAAGGGCTTTTCTATCATCACCCTGCGCCACGAGGTACTTGAGCTGGCCAGGCCGGATGCATTGAGGTTTGTCGTAACCACCTCAAAGTTTTCCGGAGAGACGGCAAGGTAAAAGAGTATATTGCCGTCAGTACCATGCCTTCCGTCCATATCCTCTAAATATCTTTTAAGCTCTATATATCCATCTGCATAGTCAAATGATAGCCTGTAGTAGTGAATCCTACTGGCAAGCTGTTTAAAGTTCTCGCCATCAACCCTATTTCTCGAGTACCTCTTTACAGACTCGTATATCTCACCCCTGTAGACTTCATCCGTCTTTTCCCTCCTGGCCACTGAGACCACAGCAAATCTCTTCGGGAGGCTGCCCTCAAGCTGTAGGTTATACAATGCAGGCATCAGTTTCCTGTGCGTAAGGTCGCCTGTCCCTCCAAATATGACCATAATAAGGTTATCCATTTATTTCTTCTCCACCTTGTGTCCGCCAAACTCATTCCTCAGGGCAGCCACCACCTTACCGGCAAAGCTGTCCTCCTGCTCTGAGCGGAACCTCATGTATAGGGAATCGGTTATTACCAGTGCAGGTACACCCAGCTCTAATGCGGTTTGTGCAGTCCATAACCCCTCACCAGAGGAATGCATAATCCCCCTTATGCTGTCTAAGTTGGGGTCCTTAGCAAAGGCTTTTTCCATAAGCTCCATCAGCCAACCCCTAACCACAGAGCCGTGGTTCCATACCCTCGCTATCTCCTTAAAATCAAAATTAAAGCCGCTTTTCTCCAGTATCTCAAACCCTTCTCCTATAGCCTGGAGCATGCCATACTCTATACCGTTGTGCACCATCTTCACAAAATGGCCGCTTCCCACAGGCCCGGTATGGTAGTATCCGCCCTCTAAGGATATATCTTTTATCACGGGCTCAATTACCTCAAAAACCTCATCCTCTGCTCCAACCATGGTACATGCACCATTCCTGGCCCCCTCTATACCACCGCTGGTACCTACATCGGCAAAGTCTATACCTGCTTTATTCTTGAGATAATCATATCTTCTCAGTGTATCCTTGTAGAAAGAGTTGCCGCCATCAACAATAATGTCATGTTTATCTAAGAGCGGCAAAAGCTTTTCTATCATCTCATCTACCGGGTCTCCAGCCGGCACCATGAGCCATATCACTCTCCTTGGAGAAAGGCTGTCTGCCAGCTCTTCTATGGAATAAGCACCCCTTACTCCTTCCTTTTTTATCTCATCCACTTTCTCAGGCGACCTGTTAAAGGCCACCACTTCATGGCCATGGTCCCTCATATTTAAAGCTAAGTTATATCCCATCCTGCCAAGTCCAATTAATCCTATCTGCATATATTGGCCTCCTCTATTTTCTTTTATATTTATTTTATCACTATGAAGGACTATTACCAATAAAGAAAGAGTTTGATAAGAAAATAACTATAAAAATTTTCCCAAAGTTTTAGAAGGATTTTTCATAAACACACAGAATATAACATATGTAAACAAATAAAATAAACAATAACAAACATGGAGTGGAGAATATGCTGCCCGAAGAGAGAAGAATATTTATCCTCAAACAGTTAAATCAAAATGGAAAAGTAGAAGTTGATAAACTCGCTCAGCACTTGAACGTATCACAAATGACCATAAGGAGGGACTTAGATATGCTCACCTCCAGGGGCCTGGCCTTTAGAACCCATGGCGGTGCAATCTCTCCCAACATCAATAATGAGATCCCATTAGATGAAAAGATGGTCACAAACATAGATGCCAAAAGGAAAATAGGAGAATATGCCGCCTCGCTCATAAATGAAAATGAGTCTATATTATTGGATGCAGGTACCACATGCCTCTCTGTAGCTCAAAGTATCAAAAACAGAAAGAATATAACAGTCATAACCAACGACATACGGATAGTCTTTGAGCTATATCAAAATCCCAATATCAAGCTAATATGTGCAGGAGGGCTGGTTCAGGCCGGGGTTGGCGCTATGATAGGATTTTACACAGAGAAAATGATTGAATCTGTAACAGTAGACAAGGCTTTTGTCGGGACATCCACTATTGACAACAACCTGTTTATATCCACTCCAACAATAGAAAAGGCATCCCTCAAAAGAAAATATCTGAAGAACTCCAATGCCTCAATACTGCTTGCCGATTCAAGCAAATTCGGCAGGTCTTCGCTCTTTAAGGTCTGTAATTTAAAGGATTTTGATATGGTCATTTCCGATAATGAGTTGGACAGATACTTCACAGATGAAATGGAAAAAAAAGGAATCAATTATTATCTGACATAGGTGGTGATTACGTGCTAAAAGCTGCAATTATAGCTGATGATTTCACAGGTGCAAACGCTACAGGAGTCCTGCTAAAGAAAAAGGGATATAAGGTTGCCACATGTTTAAATCCGGATACTCCTCCTGTAGATGCAGAGTTCGATGTATTATCGATAAGTACCAATTCAAGATCAATAGAGCCTGATAAAGCCTATGAAATTGTATATAAGACTACCAAGAGGTTGGAAGGTGTTTCTCCTTACCTCTCTAAGAGGATAGACAGTACATTGAGGGGGAACCTGGGAAGTGAAATAGACGCCATACTGGATGCAATAGGAAAAGATTATAGAGCGGTGGTGGTACCTGTTTATCCGAAATCCAACAGGACATGTATAGGTGGATACCTTCTTGTAAACGGTACCCCCTTAGAGCTTACAGAGGTTGCCAGGGACCCCAAATCCCCTATTGCAAGTTCCAGTGTCGGGGAACTGATCGCCCTGCAGAGCAAACGCAGCATTGGTTATATTCCCATAAGTGCAGTATTAAAGGGTCCGGAAACCATAGGCCGATATATCAACATGATTGAGGATGACATTATCCTTATAGATGCCATAAGTGATGATGACATAGACAACATAGCCATAGCATTTAAGAACTACGACAACATTGTATGTGTGGACCCTGGTCCTTTTACTGCCTCGTATATTGGTACTAAGTATGAAGGGGAAACCGGTGGGAATACCTTTTTAATAATCGGCAGCACCTCAGACCTTACCTACTCTCAGGTAAGATATCTTTCTGAAAAAAGGAATGTTTTCCTTCATAGGATTGATGTCAAAGAACTTCTTAAGGCACCCGAATCCATAATCAATCAAGCTATTCAGGTTCTTGAAAGTAATTATCGCAAGGACTTGATCATGGGTGTAACTACAAAGAGCACCAATGAAGATATCATAGACCTCAAAAGTTATTCCCGTATTTTAAATGTGGATGTTGAGGAGGTATCCCAGAATATCAATAATTCTCTCAGTAAAATAGCTTATAGTTTCATTAAAGATAAGCCCTTCGATAACCTGTATGTTACAGGCGGTGACACAGCCCTTTCATTATTCAATACCTTTGGGGTGAATGTATTTTCTATAAAAGATGAGGTGTTGCCGCTGGCCGTCCATGGAATTGTCAACATTAACGGTAATAAGCAGTTAAATGTTGTGACCAAGGGCGGACTTGTCGGCGGTATAGATGCTCTGTATAATATAGTAGTTTACTTAGAATCACTCAAGAAAGGAGAACCCATATGTCAAAAAGTATTATAGCAATACCCTTAGGTGATGTGGCCGGAATAGGTCCAGAGATAGTAGTAAAAGCCTTAAACAATCCTGAGATTTATGAAATTGCAAAGCCATTGGTCATAGGTCATAGTGTCGTTCTATCAAAGGCAATGAAAATCTGTAATATGAACCTTAACATAAACAAGATAGAAGATCCGTTAGAGGGTGTCTATACCTATGGTACTATTGACCTCATTGAGCTGGATTGCCCCAAAATTGAAGAAATTGAAAGCGGTAAAGTTCAAAAGGAAGCAGGAGAATATGCCTTTAACTTTATAAAGAAATCTGTAGAACTGGCCCTGGCAAAAAAAGTCCATTCCTTAGCCACTACACCAATAAATAAGGAAGCTTTGCGGGCAGCTAATGTACCCTATATAGGACATACTGAAATACTTGGTGGACTTTGTAATGTGGAAAATCCCCTTACCATGTTTCAGGTCAAGAATTTGCGTGTACTCTTCCTCACAAGGCATCTATCATTGATGGATGCAATCAAATCCATAAAAAGAGACATGCTGTATGAGCATATAAAGATGGATATCAATGCCTTAAGGGCCCTTGGTATAGCAGATCCGAATCTCGCTGTAGCTGCTTTAAATCCTCATGGCGGTGAACACGGCCTCTTTGGCAATGAGGAAATGGAAGAAATATCGCCTGCAATAGAAATGGCACAAAAAGAAGGACTTAAAGTATCGGGCCCTGTACCCGCTGACTCTGTATTCTATATGGCAATGCAGGGCAAATATGATGCGGTGCTTTCTCTCTACCATGATCAAGGGCATATAGCAACCAAGATGGTTGACTTTGAAAGGACCATCTCTCTAACGCTGGGCTTACCATTTTTAAGGACCTCTGTGGATCACGGCACTGCCTTTGATATAGCAGGTAAAGGAATAGCCAGCAGCGTAAGTATGGAAGAAGCTATAAGGCTTGCCGCTCAATATGCTCCTACCTATAGATATAAATATCTAAAATAAGTCCATACACTGGGGATTTATATCCCTGGGTAAATATAAATTAGAAGGAGGTATATTCAATGACTCAGCCAATACCAGTTTCAGGTTCTCAAATGATCATTGGCCTGATAATAGGTATAGCTCTACTTGTTTTTCTCATATTGCGCACTAAAATCCATCCTTTTATTGCCCTTATAATTGCTGCATCCCTAACCGGCATAATAGGGGGCATGAATCCGCCGGACGTAGTAAAGTCCATAACCAATGGTTTCGGAAGTACTTTAAGCAGCATAGGTATAGTTATAGGGTTTGGAGTAATGATGGGTAGGATACTGGAGGTGAGTGGCGCTGCCGAGAGGATGGCAAGTACATTCCTAAAGCTCTTTGGTAAAAATCATGAGGAATGGGCCATGGCATTTACAGGATATGTGGTGTCCATACCAATATTCTGCGATTCTGGTTTTGTTATACTCTCTCCCATTGCCAAAGCGCTCTCTAAGACAACAAAGAAGTCTGTTGTAACCATAGGGGTTGCATTGGCTGTTGGTCTTGTTGCAACCCATCATGCAGTCCCACCCACACCCGGTCCATTGGGTGTAGCAGGTATATTCCATGTAGACATAGGGATAATGATCCTCTGGGGACTCATTTTTGCGCTGCCTGTGACAATAGTAGGTATTATATATGCGCAATGGCTGGGAAAACGTATCTATCAGATTCCAACCTCTGATGGGACGGGGTGGACAAGAGATACAAAGGAAATTAATGAGGCTATAGCCACAGACGAAGCTGTTGCAATAGAAGGCAGGTCTATGCCATCTGCCTTTGCCTCTTTTGCTCCAATTGTTGTACCAATTATATTAATACTTTTAAATACAGTATTATCTGCTTTAAATTTAAAGTCTGTACTGGTAAGTTACCTCATTTTCCTCGGTAACCCCGTAATCGCTGTGGGTATTGGGCTCATTATTGCCATCTATACCCTTGTGCCCAACCTTACAAATAAAGAGGTTATTAAACTCATGGAAGAGGGGGTTTCTTCAGCAGGTATTATAATCCTCGTTACAGGTGCAGGCGGCTCTTTAGGCCAGGTATTAAGAGACAGCGGCGCAGGAAACTATATAGCACAGCTTATTGCATCTTCGAGGATACCAGCTATCCTACTGCCCTTTATTGTTGCCACTTTAGTGAGGCTTGTACAGGGAAGCGGCACTGTTGCTATGATCACTTCTGCCTCTATTACCGCTCCTATACTTGCAAATATGAATGTAAGCCCTGTATTTGCAGCACAGGCAGCCACGTTGGGTGCAATGGTTTTTTCATACTTCAACGATAGCTTTTTCTGGGTAGTCAACAGACTTCTTGGCATAGAGGATGTAAAGGAACAGATAATGACATGGTCCATACCTACAACCTTAGGATGGCTAACTTCACTTGTTATGTTGCTTTTGGCAAACGCTATATTTGGCTAATAATTATGGGAGTGTCGCAAAACACTATTTAAGTGTTAGCGGCACTCCCCTTTTTTGGATAAAAAATAAAAAACAGCTTCAAAATTTTAAAGGGAATATGGGCTTTCCCCCCCCGGTTAGCTGTTTTTGGGTATACTTAAATAAGCCCCCTATGGTAGGGCTTTTTTTGAATATATTAGGCTGTTTTTAGCTCGTGAAGC